>JBHAFO010000109.1:0-13708 GCA_041856145.1 Alloprevotella sp. | reverse complement strand
TTTGAAGAATTCGGAGGGCGGAGTGTTATTACAAGTATAGATATAATAAGAAAGGAAGCCAAGTGAAAATTCACTTAGCTTCCTTTTTGTACCCAGAGCCGGGGTCGAACCGGCACAGGTTTCCCTACTGGTGTTTGAGACCAGCGCGTCTACCGATTCCGCCATCTGGGCTTAGCGAGAGCAAAGTTAGATATTTGTTTTGAATGCACCAAGACTTCGTGCGCTTTTTTTTGAAAGAAGGACTGTCGGGACGGCTCAAAGCGATTTTTCTGCACAGCCAGCAAAAAAATGTGTATATAATTTGGTCGTCCGAGAAATATGCCCTAACTTTGCAAGCAGAATTTCAATAACAACTTCAACAAACTAATAAAAAAATTATGTCTGAAATTGCAGCTAAAGTAAAGGAAATCATCGTTGAAAAGCTCGGCGTTGATGCAGCAGAGGTGAATGAAGGTGCAAACTTTACACAGGACCTCGGTGCAGATTCTTTGGATACAGTAGAACTCATCATGGATTTCGAGAAGGAATTCGGCATCAGCATCCCAGATGATGAGGCTAAGAATATCCAAACTGTTGGCGACGCCATCAGCTACGTAGAGTCTCATAAGTAAGCGAAGAGGCTCGGGCCACTGCCCGTGCTGAAGCTGTGGTAACTTGTCCTTATATATATAAGGTGTGGTGCTACCGCTCGCTTAATCAATAGCCGATCTCGGTATTGAATAAGGGTTGATAAGCAGTCGGCCGGAAGCTATTTGAAGGGCTCTGCTACACGCTGGCGCATTTTTAGATGCGTGGGTTTGTAGAAAAGTTCTATGGCTGACGTCTGCTTATCAACCTTTCTTTTTGTTTTGGAGGCAATAAGCTCAGATTGTGCAACAGCCCTTTTCTTGTAGAGTGGGCTGGGTGAAAGTTTGAGGCTTTCCCGAAATTTTTCGAATGCTCTGAATGGTTAAGTAAGGGCTGGAAATTGCGCTCCAATCAATCTTTCTTTTTCAATAAACCTTTCTCGCCTTGGCATGGTGCAGGCAAAATGTTGCTTGGTGCTATCCTCATTGTTTGGCGAGAGGTCAATTAAAAAAATCTCTTTCTCCCTTTTACTTTTATATGGAACTGAAAAGAGTTGTTGTAACTGGTCTTGGTGCTATCACCCCTATTGGTAATACAGTTGCTGAGGCTTGGGAAAATGTGGTCAATGGTAAGAGTGGTGCTGGTCCTATCACGCACTTCAACACCGAAGGCTTAAAGACAACATTTGCCTGCGAAGTGAAAAACTTCAAGGCTACGGATTATATTGATCGCAAGGAGGCTCGTAAGATGGACCTCTATGAGCATTATGCCATTGCGGCTGCTCAAGAAGCGGTAAATGATAGCGGTATCAATGGCGAGGGTATCGACAAAACACGTGTAGGCGTTGTGCTTGGTGTAGGTATTGGTGGTATCAATACTTTTGAGCAAGAAGTTGAGGCACATGGCGCACACCCAGAGAATGGTCCTCGCTACAACCCTTTCTTTATTCCTAAGATGATTGCTGACATCGCCTCTGGGCAGATTGCAATCAACTATGGTTTCCACGGGCCAAACTATACAACGACTTCGGCTTGCGCATCTTCGACCAACGCGTTGGCTGATGCGTCCAACCTCATCCGCTTGGGAAAGGCTGACGCTATTGTAACAGGTGGTGCAGAAGCCGCAATCTGTTTCTCTGGCGTAGGTGGTTTCAACGCTTTGCACGCCCTCTCAACCCGCAACGATGAGCCAGAAAAGGCGTCACGTCCTTTCAGTGCTTCACGCGATGGTTTCGTGATGGGTGAAGGCAGTGTGATCCTTATTTTTGAAGAGCTGGAACACGCCCTTGCACGCGGTGCGAAAATTTACTGCGAGGTGGCTGGTGCTGGTATGAGCGCTGATGCTCACCACATTACTGCGACTCACCCTGAAGGTTTAGGCGCACAACTCGTGATGCGCAATGCGCTTGAGGATGCTGGCTTGCAGCCCGAGGATGTAGACTACATCAATGTGCACGGTACATCTACGCCTGTAGGTGATATTTCAGAAGTGAAAGCTATTCAAGCCCTCTTCGGTGATCACGCTTACAAGCTCAATATCAGTTCTACGAAGTCGATCACTGGTCACTTGCTCGGTGCAGCGGGTGCTATTGAAGCCATGTTCTCTGTACTCGCAGTGAAGCACGACATCGTTCCTCCCACCATCAACCACGAGGAGGGCGACGAGGACGAGAATATCGACTACAAGCTCAACTTTACATTTGGCAAAGCCCAGAAGCGCACGGTTCGTGTGGCACTGAGCAACACCTTCGGTTTCGGAGGCCACAATGCCAGTGTGATTGTCAAGAAGTACGAGGGATAAACAAACGCCCCGCCAATAATTTTCCGCATAGCTGCGTTTTGCCTGAGTGGGCAGAGCGCAGCCTATGTGCGAAAAGGCGATAACTCCCTGACCTATGATACAAATCTTTGATAAGATAAAAGTTCTCTTCCACAAGGAGAAGAAGTTGTACAATGCGCTTCATGCCATTCTCGGCTTTTATCCTAAGGATATAGAACTCTATAAGACTGCCTTCACGCACCGCTCCAACAATCAGCGATTTCAGCAGAATCGTTATGGACGTCGCCGTGATGAGCGCCATGCTGATGCCCCAGGAAAAGACAACGAACGCTTAGAATATCTTGGAGATGCAGTGCTTGAAACGGTGGTAAGCGAGATTCTTTTCCACCAATACCCCACAAAACGTGAAGGCTTCCTAACTGCTACCCGCTCCAAGCTCGTGGCACGCGAAACCTTAGGCAAGCTCGCCAAACAATTAGAGTTGGAGCGTTTCATGAAACTGCCCAAAACTGGCGGAAACCGCAACTCTTATGCAGGCGGGAACGCCTTTGAAGCCCTCGTTGGCGCAATCTTTTTGGACAGAGGTTATAAGTACGCCTACCACTTTATACGGCATCTCATCAAGAAACAGATTGTAGATGTAGATAGTACCGCCAAAAAGGAAGTCAACTTCAAGAGTCGTCTTTTGGAGTATTGCCAGAAGAATAAGATCCAATATACCTTTGACAGTTCTGCAGTACAGCTCGACAAGCAGGCCTCGCCCGAGTTCACTTCCCAAGTGACGATTGAAGGACTTCTGGCAGGTGAGGGAAAAGGTCTCTCCAAGAAGGAGAGCGAACAAAATGCAGCGAAGAGTGCTTTGGTAAAGATGCGTCGTGAGCCTGCATTCATCGATGAAATTCTCCGCGCCAAGGAGGGGCGTACAGCGATGGAAGCTCCCGAATTTGGCGCATTGCCCCGTATCCGTGAGATTGATGAGGAGGTGAAACTTCTCAATAAGCTCGCCCGTGAAGAGAAGGAACGCAAGGCGGCTGAACCTAAGGCTGAAGCGAAGCCTCGCAAGGCAGAGAAACATGTCAAAGCCCGTGAGCGTCGTGCTGCCCAGCAAGTGAAGGCAGCTCAGGAACAGGCGCAGAAAGAGATGGCACAAGTCTCTGCAACAGAGGAACAGCCCAAGGCTGAACGTCCAGCTCCTCAGAAGAAAGAGGTGGCTGTGAAGACTGAACAGACGGAAGCCCCCGTTGTGGCGCAACGCTCTGAAACTGAAAAGCCAAAGCGTGAGCCTAAAGCCAAAGCGGTAGAGAGTGAAATGGTCATTGTGGAGAATGTCCCAGCTGTGGACGCTCCTAAGAACGAGAAGCCTGCCACTGCTACGCCCAAGGCTAAGAGCACGAAGAAGGAAAGTGCGCCTGTAGAAACGCCCGCTCCTGCATCGGAAGAATCCGCTCCTGCATCACAGACTTCTGCCCCTGTGGCACAAGCTCCAGCATCTACCTCGCAAGCTCCAGCCTCCGCATCCCAAAAACCTGCGGTCGCAGCTTTGGTAGAAGCCCTGCGTGCTTCGTCAGCCACGGCTGCTGCTACAGTAGCGAGCCAAGTTGCTACGGCAAGTCCTGCCAAGAAAGCCGCTGTGGCAGAATTGGTGAATAAACTCGCTGCCTCTGCAAAGCAACAGCCAGCTACTGAGGGCGCATCTTCAGCCTCTGCGGAGCAACAGCCCGCCATCGCCTCTCTGCTTGGTGCAATGGCACAAAGTGCAAGTCCTGCACCAGCTGCGTCGAAGGGTACTGCCCCTAAACGCGAACGTAGCGCACGTCCTTCACAAGTGGTAAAGCCTGCCGTAGCAGAATCCGCAACTAATAAGGCGAGCAGTCAGAAGACGGAAACACCCTCTGCGGTTGAAGCCTCTTCAGAGAGTGAGGTTAAGAAAACGGCTACGCCTAAGCCCGAAAATCGTCGGCGCAAGAAGGCAAAGCCAGAGCCTACTCCAGAGGAACAAGCTGCCAACATTGAGGAAATTAAGGCTGCTGCCATGCGTGAAATCCATGCCAGCAATGGACGTATGTATGAGTAAATTATAATTTGAAAGCGTTTCGCAGAGCGTAATTGCCCAGGCAATTCTCGTTCTGCAAAACGCTTTTCTCTTTTCCATGGTAGATAATAAAAAAAGAACTTGTTAGTATGATAGAAGATTTAATCCTTTGGGGGCTTGCTGGGCTTGCCAGTTATTGGGTCATCATCGCTTTGATGGCAGTGGAAAGCTCATTCATTCCCTTCCCCTCGGAAGTTGTAGTACCTCCTGCCGCCTGGTATGCGCTCCAGCACCCAGATGAAACCAATTTCTTCCTTGTTATTTTGGCAGCGACGTTTGGTGCTAACATCGGTGCGCTGGTCAATTATTTCCTCGCAGTTTGGCTGGGACGCCCCGTGGTCTACAAATTTTCCGACAGCCGTTTGGGCAAACTCTGTCTACTGAGTAGTGAGAAGATACAGCACGCTGAAGAGTATTTCCGCAAGAATGGTGCAACGTCCACCTTCGTTGGTCGTCTTGTCCCAGGCATACGCCAGCTCATCAGCATCCCTGCGGGTTTGGCGCGCATGTCGATAGCACCATTCCTTATCTATACTACGCTCGGCGCAGGTGCTTGGAATGTAGTTCTTGCCCTTATTGGTTATGCCATCTATCGTCTCTTCCCAGATATTAAGACAGCGGAGGATGTGGTTGCCAAAGCCACGGAGTACAGCCATTATATAGGGTATACTATCTTAGTGCTTGTCTTCGGAGGTATCGTGTGGCTGATTTATAAAAACAGACACCGCTTGTTTAAGAGAAAGGGATAATCAGAGCGTTTTCATAGACCGTCTCTTGAATGGAAAGATACCTATATTCTGTCTTTGAGAATATAGGTATCGTTCGCTTTCTGCTGATCTTTTTTCGGTTCGGCACGGCTCAAGTTCAAAAAGGCTTGAGACTCTTCGTCTGACTCAAGGCGAAGAAGTAAATTACTAAGGAGAGGTTCTATGGCAATAAGCACAAAATAAAAATTTGACTATAAGAATGAAAGATAAGAAAGCCACCTTTCTGACCTTGGGTTGCAAGCTCAACTTTGCGGAGACCTCCACGCTCCGCGACCAACTGCTTGCAAAAGGGGTGAGAGTGGCAGAAAAAGGAGAGCGGGCAGATATTTGTATTGTCAATACCTGCTCCGTGACAGATATGGCAGACCAGAAATGTCGCCAAGCTATACACCGACTGACGAGAGAAAACCCTGGTGCATTGACCATCGTGCTGGGGTGTTACGCCCAGCTGAAGCCCGAAGAAATTTCGCAGTTCGACGGCGTGGACCTTGTCTTGGGTATGGAACATAAGGGCGACGCAGTTCGTTACATCGAACGTACCATCACGCAAAAAGAGAGTCTGCAACCTGGCGAATCTTGCCACGAAGCCATTGCCGTTCCCCTGCGTGAAATTCGTACCTTTGTGCCCTCTTGTTCCTGTGGCGACCGCACCCGCTATTTCCTAAAGGTGCAGGACGGCTGTAATTATTACTGCACCTACTGCACGATCCCCATAGCCCGTGGAAGAAGTCGTAGCGGCACGGTGACACAAATCGTGAAGCAAGCCGAGGAAGTGGCAGAGAAAGGCGGGAAAGAAATTGTACTCACGGGCGTAAACATCGGTGATTTTGGCGTGGGGACGGATGAGAATTTCTTCGACCTCATACGCGGGTTGGACGAAGTGGTAGGCATTGAACGCTACCGCATCTCTTCGATAGAACCTAACCTGCTGACTGATGAGATTATTGCCTATTGCACTTCGTCCAGTAAGTTTATGCCACACTTTCACATCCCCCTGCAAAGTGGTAGTGACACGGTGCTAAAACTGATGCGACGCAAGTATGACACTGCGCTCTTTGCAGAGAAAATTGCCCGTATCCGTGAGTTGATGCCCGATGCCTTTATTGGTGTGGACGTAATTGTCGGTACAAGGGGCGAGACGGACGAGTGCTTTGAAGAGGCATACCGCTTCATCGAGGGACTGGACATCTCGCAGTTGCACGTCTTCTCCTATTCGGAGCGTCCAGGCACTAAGGCTTTGGAGATAGACCACAAGGTGGACAAAGCCACGAAGCATGCCCGCAGTCAGCGCCTCCTTTCCCTTTCGGAAGAGAAGCGCAAGGCATTTTACCGCCGGTTTATTGGAGAAGCGCGTCCAGTACTTTGGGAACAAGGCAAGGAGGGCATGCCGATGCAAGGATTTACCGACAATTATATCCGTGTGGAGCTTCCTCTTGGCAAGGAGCAGGAAGTCAATGCCATTACACACGTTACTTTAGGCGATTTCAACGCTGATGAGTCGGCTTTGGTGGCACAAGTTTAAGATTTATCCATTTTCTCAATAATGATAACGGCTGATAAACGCACAGCGGTGGTCATCCTCAACTGGAACGGCGCAGAGATGTTGCGCCGTTTCCTGCCATCTGTGGTGGCACATAGCGATGACGCACGCATCATCGTGGCTGACAATGGTTCGACCGATCGCTCCGAGCAGATTGTTACTACGGACTTTCCCACAGTGGAGTGGCTTCCTCTTTCCGAAAACTATGGTTTTGCTGAAGGCTATAATAGGGCATTGGCGCAAGTGGATGCAGACTATTTTGTGTTACTCAACAGTGATGTGGAAGTGACGCCGCAATGGTTGCGTCCTCTCCTCGCCTATATGGCAGAACACCCCGAGGTGGCAGCTTGTCAGCCAAAGCTCTTGGCAGAGGGCTGTCGCACCCAGTTTGAATATGCAGGCGGGGCAGGCGGTTTCATCGATCGCTATGGCTATCCCTTCTGTCGGGGACGCATTTTCGGAGTGGTGGAGGAAGACGAAGGACAGTACGACCAAATCGTTCCGCTCTTTTGGGCAACAGGGGCTGCCCTCCTCGTTCGTCGCACCGACTGGGTCGAATGTGGCGGTTTGGACGGTCGCTTTTTTGCTCACATGGAAGAGATTGACCTCTGTTGGCGGTTACGGGCACGCAATCGAGGCATCGTGTGCGTCCCTCAAAGCGTGGCGTACCACGTGGGTGGGGGCACGTTGCAACAGGGAAACCCTCGCAAAACCTATCTCAACTTCCGCAACAATCTGCTGATGCTCTATAAGAATCTGCCTGCCGAAGAACTGTCTGCTGTCTTGCGCATGCGCTTTTGGCTCGACCTTTTAGCAGCACTCCAATTCCTCCTCAAAGGGTCTTGGGGCGAAGCAAAGGCGGTGCTGAGGGCACGCAAAGACTTCCGTGCCTTACTTCCTGAATACGCTCCTATTCGCGAAGAAAATCAGCGCAAAGCCGTGTTGAAAGCTATCCCTGAGCGTTGGCAAATCAGCTTGCTGTGGCAATTCTATGCCAAGGGACGAAAAACTTTCAGCCAGCTGAAACAAGCCATTCTCACTCCATAGGCAAGAGTGCTGAATACCTATTATATAATAAGTGGTGCTTACCAACGAGGGTAAGCACCACTTATTTTGTTTGTCTCAAACCTTTAGGCTTGGAGGAAGCGGCGTGAGTTCTTGATCAACTGACGCACTTCACGTGCCAACTGCTCAGATTCTTGCAAAGCATGGAGCAAGAGAGCTGTAGTGTTGAGGTTCAAAGAAGTGTCTTTCACATTCTTCTCAATTTCGTGGCGGAAGTCTGTCAGCTCTGTGCGCAACTCGCTACAACGGATCACGTAAGGTTCATTCGCCAAGAAGTTTTCTTCTTCCAGATTTTGGGCAACTGTACGCATTGTTGCAGTGAGTTCGTCTACGATCTTGGCGTAGCGTACGCCTTGGGCTGAATCGATGGGCGTAAAGTCATTGTCCACGTGCTCAAACCCTGCGGAGCCAATGCGTTGCAAACCGTAGTAAATCTGACGCAGATAGTTGTGCACCAAGTTGAAAGGCGTACTAAGACGAACGGCATCTACTGCTGGTGTGCGACGGAGGCAGATAGTCTCTCGACGCATAAGGCTCTTGAGATGTTCCTTCGTATTGCGGAGATCACTGTTGGCACGACGGAGGGTGCGCAACTCATGACCGGTCAAGCCATGGGAGAGCTTGTCGAGGATGTTGGCAAAGCTCTTCACCTCTTCTGCCACTGCCAAAGACAGGTGACGCTTCAGCATGGGTGTTACAGCCTCAGGCTCGTTTTGGTTCAACATCTCGTAGAAAAGGCGGTCGCCTTCGCTTTCTCCCGTGCTCTTCTTCGCAGCGAAGTCCTTGAATTGGTTGAACACCAAGAAGCAGATGGCAAGGAGTACGATAGCGAAGATAGCGATGTTGCCACCGAAGTACATCAACACGGCTACGAGGAAACAAGCACCGAAGGCTACGGCTGCAGTTACGAACCAGCCACCAATTACGGTCAATACGCCAGTGATGCGGAACACGGCACTCTCACGGCTCCAAGCACGGTCTGCCAAAGACGAACCCATTGCCACCATGAAGGTCACGTAGGTTGTTGAGAGAGGGAGTTTCAGGCTTGTACCCAAGGCGATGAGCAAGGAAGCCACAACGAGATTGACGCTGGCGCGAACGAGGTCGAAAGAAGCACCTGGAATCTCTTGTTCAAGAGGTTTTTGGAAGCGTGAATCAATGGCACGGCGAATACGGCCAGGCACCACAGAGGCTGTCATATTGCCCAAAGAACGGCTCCAGCGCACCAATGAACGTGCCACCTTTGACGAGCCGAACATCTCGTCACCTTCATTCTGACGAGAAAGATCCACCTCGGTCTTCATCACCGTATGCGCCTTCTTGGAGAAAGCGATAGAGACCACCATCACCACACCAGATCCCAACAAATAGAGCAATGGGGTAGAGGCAGGTTCGCTGAGGGCTGTCATCAAGTAGGTGTTAGGGTCGGGCGAACCGTTGGCTACGAAGTCTTGATAAGCCGAAAGACCTGCGAGGGGCACACCGATGAAGTTCACTAAGTCGTTGCCTGCGAAAGCCATTGCCAAGGAGAATGTTCCTGTGAGTACAATCACTTTGAAAACATTGACCTTCAAGGCGTGCAATACTTGTGAGAGCACTGTGAAGAAGACGAAGCAAGCAGCAAGGATGTACAGGATATTTTCCTTAATAGTTGCCATCAATTCGTCTGTCATGAAGCTCAAATCCTTCATGCCCTTATAGAGCATAAAATAAAGGATACAAGTGATGGCGAAACCACCGAAGATACCGATCTTCCAAGTGAGATTCTTCTTGTAGTTGAAGCTAAAGATGATACGGGCAATGTACTGCGCCAATGTACCAATCACAAGAGCTATACCCACAGAAATGAAGATGGCGAGAATCACGGATAGTGCCTTTCCGCCGTTGATATACTCTGCAAAGTGATGGCCACCATTGATCATATTGACAATCGCCAATGCCAATGCACCTCCCAAGAGGTTGAACACCATCGAAACTGTGGTTGAAGTGGGAAGTCCCAGAGAGTTGAAGACGTCCAGCAGCAAAACGTCGGTCACCATTACGGCGAGGAAGATAATCATCACCTCGTGGAAAGTGAAATCCGAAGGGTCGAAGATGCCATTGCGGGCGATTTCCATCATGCCGTTACTCATGATCGCGCCGCAGAAGACACCAATAGCGGCCACCAGCGCAACAGTGCGGAAACGCGCCGCCCGTGAGCCAATGGCCGAGTTCATAAAGTTTACGGCGTCATTACTAACGCCAACGTAGAGGTCAAAGGCTGCCAAAAGGCAGAGGAAGACCACCATACCAGGATAAATCCATTCCATAATTGTAGAAATACTTATGATAATTTAGTTTTGATTTCTGACCGCAAAGTTAGGGAGGACTTTTTGAAAAGAGGGGAGATATAAAAAAAAAATCGTATGCGGTTGTTTCTTTTTTTGTTGTATCTTTGCAGATTGAATAGTCGTCTCTTTTGGAATCGTGCGATTATATAAAGTTTAACTTTTGAGCTTTCGCTATTTCACATTTAAGGGAGTGAGAAAAATCTCCGAGGCTTGCATAAATTTCTCCGAGGCTTGGAAAAAATCCGCAAAGCGCAGGCTGAATTTTCAAATAGCACCTCTCGGGAGGCGTAGTTTAGGGATAAACAAAGGGCAAAACGGTCGTCTGTACCGCTTTGCCCTTTGTTGCTACTGCAAAGATAATACTTTGAAGAGCGAAATGCAAATGAAGTGTTGCGAAGTCTAAAAGAAAGCAAGGCGAATGACTGGACAAAAAGCCCCTCCTCTGCCAATCGAACTTGGGAGAGGAGGGGAGTTGGAGTATAGCAACTCATTATTCTTGAGTTTGCAGAATGTCTGTAATTTGAGTAGCCACTTCGTCAAACTGCTTTTGTTGCTCTGGTGTGAAGGACGCGGCGTCCTCTTCCAGCAGAGATTGCAATTCTTGGAGCGTTGCTATGTGCTTCTGATAGTCGATGAGCACAGTGATGTTGCCCTCCTGTACCTCTTTGGCAAGATTCAACAGCTCGGTGCTGTGCTTTTGATAGGCAGCCAATTTTTCGGGTAGAGACAAACGGGCAAGAGAATCAGTGTTTACCGATTCGCTGGCGTCTTCATTGGCTATGCCAGCCACAGCTTGTGCCTTTTGCACCAAGTCTGAGGCTTTGTCGTTCTGACCGCAAGAAACGAGAATGGTAGCACCTGCTACGAGTATCCATGCGAAAACATTTTTCTTTATCATCATCTCAATCGCTAAGTCCGTGTCGCGAGCAACTTCTATATATAATAATGTGTATGTCTTCGGCAACTCCTTTTTCCTACGTTGCACCCCAGCAATTCTCCTCGCTTGGTATTGCTCGCTTGGTGCAGTTGAAAAGGAATTGTCAAAGCTCTTCGACCTATTTAAGGCGTTCGCAATGAGCAAAGATCGCCTTTTGGGATAGGCAAATATATCTCTTTATATAATATGTACCAAGGCTTCAGCTCAAATTACTGTTTTTATTTTGCGAAGTCTTGCTATTCCAAAAACAAATCACTAACTTTGCAGGCGCAAAGATAGGGCGCAGTCCCTTCTTGCATAGTAATTATCAATATTATAAACACTACGTATGATCAATCAGTACGAGACCGTTTTCATTTTGACTCCCGTTTTGTCTGACCAGCAGATGAAGGAGACGGTCGAAAAGTTCAAAGGTGTCCTCGCCGAGCAAGGTGCAGAGATTATCAATGAAGAAAGCTGGGGCCTCAAGAAGCTGGCTTACCCCATCGAGAAGAAGAGCACTGGCTTCTATCAGCTCATCGAATTTAAGGCTGCCCCCGAAGCTATCCAGAAGCTCGAAATCGCTTATCGCCGTGACGAGCGCGTGATCCGTTACCTGACGGTAAAGCAGGAGAAGTATGCTGCAGAATATGCAGAGAAGCGTCGTAACAAGAAAAAGGAAGCATAATCCTATGGCACAACAAGGCGAAATTCGTTATCTGACTCCCCCTTCTGTAGACACGAAGAAGAAGAAGTATTGCCGCTTCAAGAAGAGCGGTATCAAGTATGTAGATTACAAGGATCCTGAGTTCCTCAAGAAGTTCCTCAACGAACAGGGCAAAATTCTCCCTCGCCGTATCACAGGCAACTCTTTGAAGTTCCAGCGTCGTGTGGCGCAAGCTGTTAAGCGTTCTCGCCATCTGGCAATGTTGCCCTTCGTAACCGATTTGATGAAATAATAAAGGAAGCAGATCATGGAAATTATTCTGAAAGAAAATATCATTGGATTGGGTTACCGCAACGACATCGTGACTGTGAAGGACGGCTATGGTCGTAATTATCTCATTCCAACTGGCAAGGGTATCGTAGCCACTGCCGCTGCTCGCAAGCAACTCGCTGAAGACCTCAAGCAGAAGGCTCGCAAGCTCGAAAAGATCAAGGCTGATGCGCAAGCCGTTGCAGATCGCATCGCTGGTATCAAGCCTATCGTTATTGAAACTAAGGTGAGCGCAACTGGTGCCATCTATGGCTCTGTAAACAATCACCACATTGCGGAGGAACTCCAAAAGCAAGGCATCGAGGTTGATCGCAAAATCATCGTCCTCAAGGATGTGAAAGTGGTTGGCGAATACAGCGCGAAGGTACACCTCCACCGCGAAGTTGAGGTGCTCGTACCTTTCACTGTTGTTGCAGAAGGTGGTGCAGCTCCTAAGGCTGAAGAAACTGTTGCTGAATAAGCATTGCACAACACCTTACATAAATGAAAATATGTCCTGTCTTTCCAAAAGACGGGGCATATTATTTTAGCATAACCGCATAGCATGAAAGTCAGACAGTCTAATATCGAATTCTTGCGTATCATCCTTATGTTGATGATGCTTTATTTGCATTTTATTAAAGGGATTCGCTGGGGCGGAGAAGAGGATTTACTGGAGCAACAGTCCTTGGAAGTACAACATACCTATTTCTTTTTTTGGATACTATCAATTGGTATGACAGATGCCTTCGTCCTGATTTCAGGCTGGTTTGGCATACGCTATTCTACAAAGGGATTAGTAAACTTTATATTCCAAGCAATATTCCTCAATGCCTTAGTTTTTGGAATTCGGTACTTAACGGATGATATTGAAATCTCAGTACAAACATTCAAAGATATATTCTTCCTCTCTGGAGTAGGTTGGTTCTTCAAGGCTTATCTTGTGCTTTTCTTGATGGCTCCAGTGCTTAACGCTTTTCTTGAGAAAGTGTCGAGGAAAGAGCTTGAGCATTTCTTGCTACTTTACTTCGCTTTCCTTTTTGTGGGAGGGTGGATATTTGAGTATAGTACGCCTTTTATCCACGGTGGCTTTAGTCCCTTTTCCTTCTTTGGCCTTTATTTGTTTGCCCGTTACCTACGGCTCTATGTTTGGGATAAAAATACATCCCTTCCTGTGAGTGGTAAGTGGCTGAAGTTTAGTAAACTGAAATTATTTCTTTGCTATTTAATTCCCTTGGTATTGACCTTTGTTATTGGCTTTCCTAATTTTGCAAAATCAGGGCTGGGGATGCGATTGACTTCTTACGTTTCTCCAATAGTTATCTGCTCTGCAACAGCTTTGCTATTATTTTTTCTAAAGGTTCAAGTGCCAAGAAGTAAGTGGATAAATACGATAGCTCGCAGTGCTTTTGCTGTGTATATAGTCCAAGAGAGTCCATTCTTTGTCGATATTTACAATACTTATGCTATAGAGATATTCCTGCAGTTCGATGGGCTACTTGCTGGGCTAAGCACGCTTGGATATATTGCAGGTGTTTTTCTCCTTTGTATCTTAGTTGATCAATTACGAATCCTAATTTGGAAAAGGATAGAGAGAAAGTTCTTTCCAGCTTAGATTAGAATTTATAGATGCGCTATTTCATTCAATTCTCGTACGACGGCACGGCTTATCATGG
>JBHAFO010000108.1:0-7587 GCA_041856145.1 Alloprevotella sp. | reverse complement strand
CAATGTTATTATAAAAACAGGAGGACAAGAAACGGAATTACCCGAGAATCCTCTCCCTCACTGGGACATTGCCAAGAAGTATAACTTGATAGACTTCGACCTTGGTGTGAAAATTACGGGCGCAGGTTTTCCTGTTTATATCGGTTGGGGAGCTCGTTTGCAACGTGCCCTCATCAACTTCTTCTTGGACGAGGCACGCAACGCTGGCTATACAGAGATTATTCCTCCAACAGTGGTGAATGCCGCCAGTGGCTACGGCACAGGACAGTTGCCCGACAAAGAGGGACAGATGTATCATTGCCAAACCGACGATTTTTACCTTATCCCAACGGCAGAAGTTCCTGTAACAAATATCTATCGTGACGTGATTTTGGACGAAAAAGATTTGCCCATCAAAAATTGCGCTTATACAGAATGTTTCCGCCGTGAGGCTGGTTCCTATGGTAAAGATGTGCGTGGTTTGAACCGCTTGCACGAATTTGCTAAAATAGAAATTGTACGCATCGATACTCCCGAGCATGCAGCGCAGTCGCATCAAGAGATGCTCGACCATGTTGAAGGTCTTTTGCAAAAGCTGGAACTCCCCTATCGCATTCTCCGTCTTTGTGGCGGTGATATGAGTTTCACGGCTGCTGTTTGTTACGACTTCGAGGTCTATAGCGAAGCACAGCAACGCTGGCTGGAAGTGAGTTCGGTTTCAACTTTCGACACCTACCAAGCCAACCGTCTTCACTGTCGCTATCGCACAGCCGACAAGCGCATTGAACTCTGTCATACGCTCAATGGTTCAGCTCTTGCTTTGCCACGTATCCTCGCAGCATTGTTGGAGAACTTCCAGACTGCGGACGGCATCCGTATTCCAAAAGCATTGCAACCCTATGTTGGTGCAGAAATCATTTGCTAATCCTCTAACAAATGGTATGTCTATGAATAAAGAGAACACTATTTCATACTTCGTGTGAGATGGGTGTTCTCTTTTCCTTTTTTCAAAACAGATACTTCCACTCCTAAATATAAATCATTCAACAATGGAAACCCTCAAACACGAATGCGGTGTAGCGATGATACGCCTCCTCAAACCATTGTCGTACTACCAAGAGAAGTATGGCACTTGGCGTTATGGCCTTAACAAGCTCTATCTCCTGATGGAGAAGCAACATAACCGTGGACAAGAGGGAGCTGGTTTGGCGTGTGTCAAACTCAACGCTGCAGCAGGTGAAGAATTTATGTTCCGTGAACGAGCTTCTGGCTCTTCTGCCATTGAGGAAATTTTCAAGAATGTTACTTCAAAACTCAAAGAGGAGGAAGATAATTATAATAGTATTGCAGAAATTGAGGAGCATCTGCCTTATGCTGGAGAACTTTATATGGGACATCTCCGCTACTCAACTACTGGTAAGCGTGGACTTTCCTATGTTCATCCCTTTATGCGTCGGAACAACTGGCGAGCAAAGAACCTATGTTTCTGCGCCAACTTCAACCTCACGAACGTAGACGAGGTTTTTGATATTATGTCAGAGAAAGGTCAGCACCCTCGTATGGTGGCAGATACTTTCCTACTCTTGGAACAACTCGGGCACCGCCTTGACCGTGAGAGCGAACGTTGCTTTGAACAAGCCAAAGTTAAAGGCTTGACCGACCAAGCCATCACCCGTTACATCGAGGAGAACATCAATCTTTCCAATATCCTCAAAGAAGCCTCTCCTTCATGGGATGGCGGTTATGTGATTTGTGGCTTGACAGGTAGTGGCGAACTCTTTAGTATGCGCGACCCTTGGGGTATTCGTCCTGCCTTTTGGTACAAGAATGACGAAGTGCTCGTTGTAGCCAGCGAGCGTCCTGTTATCCAAACTTCGTTCGGATTGGATGTTGAGGAAGTTCAAGAACTACAGCCAGGGCAATCCCTTTTAATGACAAAAGACGGAGACTTCCGTACAGAACAAATACTTGAACCCAAGAACTTCTCGGGCTGTTCGTTCGAACGTATTTATTTCAGCCGTGGCAGTGATGCCGACATTTATCAAGAGCGCAAAGAATTAGGACGACAATTAGTATCGCCCATTCTGCGTGCCATTGATGGCGACATTGATAACTCTGTGCTGTCTTATATTCCCAACACTGCCGAGGCTTCATATATGGGCTTAGTAGCAGGCTTCAACGAGGTGAACAATGAATTGAAGTGCAAACGTATCCAAGCTCTTATCGACGACACAACCATCGATGCCCAAAGAAGAGAGCAGGAGCTTCGCAATCTCCTCAACCATTCTGTACGGGCAGAAAAGATTGCTTGGAAAGACATCAAGATGCGCACTTTCATCACGGAAGGTAATAGCCGTAACGACTTGGCTGCGCACGTTTATGACGTGACTTACGGTTGTGTTCGCCCTCATGTGGATAACTTGATAGTCATTGATGACAGTATTGTGCGTGGCACTACGCTACGAGAAAGTATCATTCGCATTCTCTCACGCCTGCACCCTAAACGCATTGTTATTGTTAGTTCTGCTCCGCAGGTGCGCTACCCCGACTATTATGGTATTGATATGCCTCACCTCAACGAGCTGATCGCTTTCAAAGCAGCCATTACTCTCCTCAAAGAACGTGGCGAGGCTCATCGCTTGGACGATATTTACACCAAGTGCAAAGCGCAAGAAGCTTTTGCTAAGGAAGAGATACAAACCTATGTTACGGAAGTTTATGCAGGCTTCAGCGATGAGGAGATTTCCAATAAAATAGTTGAACTCCTACGCCCAAGTGGAATTGATACAGAGGTCCATATTGTATATCAGAGCTTGGAAGGTTTGCACAAGGCTACCCCGAAATTCCCTGGCGACTGGTATTTCAGTGGCAACTTCCCCACCCCAGGCGGTCGCAAGCGTTTGAATCAAGCGTTCATCGACTATTATGAGAACTGCTACTTGCAAGAAAAATAGTATTTCTTTAACGAATTCCCGAACCTCAATATATTATTATCTACTTATGCGCAATGCAAAATTGATTTTGGAAGATGGCACAGTGTTCAACGGCCAATCTTTTGGCTACGACGGCTCTGTGGCAGGCGAAGTGGTGTTTAGCACAGCAATGACGGGCTATGTTGAAAGCCTCACCGACCCTTCTTATGCTGGCCAGCTGGTAACGCTGACTTACCCTATTGTGGGTAATTATGGTGTACCTTCAACATCTTTGGTCGAAACTACAAAGGCACAACGTGGCTTGCATACCTTTATGGAAAGTGACAAAATCTATCTTTCTGCCCTTATTGTCAGCGAATATAGTGAGAACTATAGTCACTGGAATGCGCAGGAAAGTCTTGGTGATTGGCTAAAGCGTGAGCGAGTGCCAGGAATCACGGGAATTGACACCCGAGAGCTTACAAAGGTGTTGCGTGAGCATGGTGTGATGCACGGAAAAATCCTAATTGAAGGCATTGATGATGAACCAGAGTTCAAGGCCTATAGCGACACGAACTATGTAGCTGAAGTTTCTTGCAAAGAGATTATCCACTACAACGAAGGCGCAGACAAGAAGGTGGTACTCGTAGACTGCGGTGTTAAGAACAACATTTTGCGTTGCTTGGTAGATAGAGATGTGGAGGTGATCCGTGTGCCCTGGGACTATGACTTCAATACCTTTAACTTCGATGGTCTTTTCTTGGCAAACGGTCCTGGCGACCCTAATAACTGCGAAAAGGCGATTGCTAATATCAAGCAGTTCCTTGCAGGCGAAGTGCGTCCTTTGATGGGTATTTGCATGGGCAATCAACTACTTGCCAAAGCAGTAGGTGCTTCTGTTTACAAACTTAAATACGGACACCGTAGCCACAACCAACCCGTGCGAATGGTCGGCACGAACAAATGCTACATCACCAGCCAGAACCACGGTTTTGCTGTTGATGCCTCACAATTACCAAGTGATTGGGAAGCCTATTTCGAGAATATGAACGACGGATCTAATGAGGGTATCCGCCATGCACATCGCCCTTGGTATTCTGCCCAGTTCCACCCCGAGGCATTCGGTGGCCCTGTAGATACGATGTTCCTCTTCGACGACTTTATCAAAAACCTTTCGCTTTAACCCTCAAAGAATAGATTATAGACATGAAAGATAGCATTAAGAAAGTGCTAATCCTTGGTTCGGGAGCACTTAAAATTGGAGAAGCAGGTGAATTCGACTACTCTGGTTCACAAGCTCTGAAGGCTTTGCGAGAAGAGGGTATCGAAACGGTACTAATAAATCCTAACATTGCCACGGTACAAACCAGTGAAGGCGTTGCTGATCATATCTATTTCTTGCCCGTAACACCTTTCTTTGTGGAGAAGGTCATTCAGAAGGAAAAGCCACAAGGCATTCTGCTCGCTTTTGGTGGTCAGACGGCTCTCAACTGTGGCGTGTCACTCTATAAGTCAGGTATCTTTGAGAAGTATAACGTTGAAGTGCTTGGCACACCTGTGCAAGCCATCATCGACACAGAAGACCGTGAACTCTTCGTTGGCAAGCTCAACGAGATTGATGTGAAGACCATCAAGAGCGAGGCATGCGAAACAATTGAACAGGCACGCCGTGCTGCCTCCGAATTGGGCTATCCCGTCATCATTCGTGCCGCCTATGCCCTTGGTGGCTTGGGATCAGGCTTCTGCGATAACGAGGAGGAACTTGTCAAACTCGCCGAAAAGGCCTTCGCTTTCTCTCCCCAAGTCCTCGTTGAGAAGAGTTTGAAGGGGTGGAAAGAGATTGAGTATGAAGTGGTACGTGATAAGTACGACAACTGTATTACCATCTGTAATATGGAGAACTTTGACCCACTCGGCATCCACACTGGCGAGAGTATCGTTATTGCTCCTTCACAAACACTGACGAACAATGAGTATCACAAGCTCCGTGAACTCAGTATCCGTATCGTCCGCCACATTGGCATTGTTGGCGAATGTAATGTACAATACGCCTTCGACCCTTATTCGGAAGATTATCGTGTTATCGAGGTAAACGCACGTTTGAGTCGCTCCTCTGCCTTGGCATCTAAAGCCACAGGCTATCCTTTGGCATTCGTGGCTGCAAAGTTAGGACTTGGCTATGGGCTTTTCGAGTTGAAGAACTCTGTTACAAAGACCACTTCGGCTTTCTTTGAACCAGCTTTGGACTATATCGTTTGCAAAATCCCTCGCTGGGATTTAGGCAAGTTCCACGGTGTAGATCACGAGTTGGGCAGTAGCATGAAGAGCGTTGGCGAAGTGATGGCAATAGGTCGTACTTTCGAGGAGGTTATCCAAAAAGGCATTCGTATGATTGGACAAGGTCTACACGGCTTTGTTGCCAATAGGGACATTGCTTTTGAGAACATTGACCAAGCTCTTTGCGAACCTACGGACAAACGTATTCTTGTAATCGAAAAGGCTTTTGAGGCAGGCTATACTGTAGATAAGATACACGAACTCACGAAGATTGACCGCTGGTTCTTGCAAAAGCTGTTCAATATTTACACCATCTATCAAGATTTGCAGAAAAGCCAAAATCTTGAGACCTTGGACACCGATCTTCTCCGCTTGGCAAAGCGACAAGGTTTTACCGATTTCCAAATTGCTCGTGCGCTCGGCTTGGAGAAGACTGTAAAGATGCACGACGCCATTCTCCAAGTGCGCAAGCACCGCAAGCAACTCGGTATCGTTCCTTTTGTGAAGCAGATCGACACCCTCGCAGCCGAATATCCTGCACAGACAAACTATCTCTACCTCACTTACTCGGGCGTTTCGCACGACATCACTTATGAGAACGACAAGCGTTCTGCCGTGGTGCTCGGCTCAGGTGCCTATCGTATTGGTAGTTCAGTGGAATTCGACTGGTGCGGAGTGCAAGCACTCAATACTTTGCGCAAAGAGGGCTACCGCTCGGTGATGATTAACTTCAATCCCGAAACCGTGTCCACCGACTATGATATGTGCGACCGTCTTTATTTCGACGAGCTAACTTTTGAGCGTGTAATGGATATTTTGGAATTGGAAAATCCATACGGTGTCATCGTTTCTACGGGCGGTCAGATACCCAACAACCTCGCCATGCGCCTTGACCAACAACAAGTGCCTATTCTTGGCACAACGGCGCAATCGATCGACAATGCAGAAGACCGCGAAAAGTTCTCGGCTATGCTCAACCGCATTGGCGTGGATCAGCCAGCTTGGCGCGCTTTGACAAGTATGGACGATATTCGAGAATTCATTGCCGAGGTTGGTTTCCCCGTTTTGGTGCGTCCTTCGTATGTACTCTCTGGTGCTGCGATGAACGTTTGCTCCAATATGGAAGAGCTGGAGCGCTTCCTGCAAATGGCAGCAAATGTGTCGAAAGAGCATCCTGTGGTTGTGTCCCAATTCATTGAACACGCCAAGGAAGTGGAAATGGATGCCGTGGCACAAAATGGCGAGATTATTGCCTACGCTATCAGTGAGCATATCGAATTTGCAGGCGTGCACTCTGGCGATGCCACGATACAATTCCCACCCCAAAAGCTCTATATCGAAACAGCACGACGCATCAAGAAGATTTCTCGTAAGATTGCCAAAGAGCTCAACATTTCAGGACCTTTCAACATTCAGTTCCTTGCTCGAGACAACGACATCAAGGTGATTGAGTGCAACCTCCGAGCCTCTCGCAGCTTCCCATTTGTTAGCAAGGTATTGAAGATTAACTTCATTGAGCTTGCCACACGTGCCATGCTCGGTTTGCCAGTGGAGAAGCCCAAGAAAAATCTCTTTGACCTCGACTATGTTGGCATCAAAGCAAGCCAATTTTCCTTCAACCGCCTGCAAAAAGCCGACCCTGTGTTAGGTGTAGACATGAGTTCAACAGGCGAAGTGGGATGCTTGGGCGAGGACACTCGTGATGCCCTCCTCAAGAGTATGTTCTCCGTAGGCTTGCGTGTTCCAAGCAAGGGCATTTTGCTCTCAACAGGCAACACGAAGCAAAAAACTGCTATGCTCGCTGCCGCCAAAGAGTTGTACAAGAAAGGCTATCCCCTCTATGCCACTGAAGGCACAAGCCGTTTCTTGACAGAGAACGATGTGCCAAACACCCGAGTTTATTGGCCAACGGAAGACGGACAGCCTCAAGCCCTCGATTTGATGTATCAGGGTGACATCGACATGGTGGTGAACATTCCAAAGAACCTCACCTCTCGCGAATTGTCCAACGGCTACACCGTCCGCCGTGCCGCCATCGACCGTAACATTCCTTTGCTCACCAACTCTCGCTTAACAAGTGCTTTTATCCAAGCCTTCTGCTCCATGACAATGGATGATTTGGAAATTAAGAGCTGGGAAGAATATTAGAGATCGCCAATGCTTGAACTAAAACCTTCAAGCATTGCAACAAAAAGATATTGGAGTTTGTCTCCCTTGCAAAGCATATCACTGCAGGATTAGACAAACTCCATTTTTTATTATTCCACTTAAAGAGCATGGTAAGCTGATAGTAGTCCCTAAGGTAGTGTCCTCAAAAGTGTGTAAGCTCATATTCTTATCCATTCGAGGCATGACTATTGATACTGTTTATTATTTTGCTTTTTGCTTGTCATTGCTTAGAGCTTCTTCCTCCAGCCAT
>JBHAFO010000107.1:0-2838 GCA_041856145.1 Alloprevotella sp. | reverse complement strand
CAAACCAAAAGTCGAACATATCGCCCATCAGATAGACAGCCGACGCCTTGTGTTTGATAGAGTCCAAGAAATTGACCAACCGCCTTTCCTGCGTGCGCTGGTGACGGATGGCACGACTGCCCAAGTGGGCATCCGAGAGGAAATACACTTTCTTCATACCGTGGGTGCTTAAAAATTTTGGTACGTATGCCTTTAGCTTTGCCTTGACAGCAGGGAGATAGCGTGCTCTCTGCTCTTTGTTAGAGGAAACCCAATTCGAGTTTTGCCTCCTCGCTCATCATATCTCTGTCCCACTCTGGTTCGAACACGAGATTGATAAGTACGTCCTTTATACCCTCAATGCTGGCGAGCTTCATGCGGACATCTTCCATAATAAAGTCGGCTGCTGGACAATTAGGAGCGGTCATTGTCATGTCAATGTCCAAGGTGTAATCGTCCTTGAGGTCTATCTTGTAAATCAATCCAAGGCTATACACATCGACAGGAATCTCTGGGTCATAAACCGTCTTGAGCATTTCGACGATGATCTCCTCATATTTTTCTCTTTCTGCTTGGGTCATATTTTTATAATAACAGTCCCTTTTCATTCTTTCCTTAGGGGGAAGGCTTTGTTAGGGGTGGGTAAATAATTTTCTTACTTATTATTATTTATGTAGCCTCGCACTCTCATTTTCTCCAGAGGGAAAAGCGTAACAGAGGGCGGGGCTGTAAATTTTCTATGGGGGCAAAGGAATTTCTTCCCTATGCTTATTTGTGTTGTCAGCACTGGGGTTTTCCCCTTGAGGGAAGAACGGGAGCGGAGCAGGGTTCTTGTTCATACTCCACCCTCTGCGAAGTATAACTATAATAGTTCCCATCAGCCAGCACGATATGGTCTACAAATCGGAGGTTCACAGCTTCGCAGGCTTTGCGCAGGGAATCAGTTAAGCGATCGTCGGAGGTGCTGGGTTCGCTCGTGCCGCTCGGGTGGTTGTGACACAGGGCAATCGCTGACGCATTGGCAACAAGGGCGTAGTGGAGCACTCGGCGAATATCGACCGATGCCGATGAAATTCCGCCCGAACTGACCATACGACTCTCAAGCACTTGCAAGCGATGGTTGAGGAGGAGCACATGGCATTCCTCATACATCAAATCCTGCATCTTGGGCAGGAAATAGTGATAAATCTTGCTGGCAGAGTCCATCGTGAGCCGTTCCAAGGGTGCTTCTTCTGCCCGCCGCTTACTCAGCTCGCAGGCTGCCATCAGCGTCACCGCCTTTGCCGCTCCAATACCCTTATAGTTACACAGTTCAGCAAGCGTGAGCCGTCCCAAGCGCTTCAGACTCCCGTCCACGCTGTCCAGTATGCGGCGCATCAGTGCAACGGCACTTTCGTCCGTACTCCCCGAACCAATCAAAATTGCGAGCAACTCCGCATCGGAGAGTGCCCCAGCTCCTTGTGCTAACAGGCGCTCACGAGGGCGATCGGCTTCAGCCCATTGATTGATGTTCAGCTTGTCCATAAGGCGAGAGCAGTCGGTTATTCGTAGAAATTCTCCTCAAAGGCTTTGAACTCGCCCGAGCGAAGAACGTAGCGTCGCCACGAGGCACGGAGAAAACCACTGCCGTAGCCCAAGAGTTGCACATAACTTGCCACGATGGCTCTCAATCCCACACCGATGCTCCGTTCTGCCACGGTGGCATCCGCTCCCACAATCAGCGCAAAAGCCACGAGGGGCAACAAGCTCCAAGGGCAGAAGACACTACCGATAAGGAAAAACAAACAGCCCAGCGTGAAGAGGGCAGGCAGGAGGTGCACCAACTTCAACGTCCCAGGGTGACGCTTTGTGAGATGAATACGTGCAATGCCAGAGTTATGCACTTGCTTGAAAAATTTGCGGAAATCTGTCCGCCTCTTGTGCCACACCCAAGCCTCGGGGAAGAGCCTGCAGGAATATCCACCCTTGAAGATGCGTGTGCTAAAGTCTATGTCTTCGCCAAAGCGCATATCCGAAAAACCATTCAACTGCCGATACACTTCCGTGCGCACGCCCATGTTGAACGAACGGGGATAGAACTTGTCCATCTTTTTCTTGCCTCCTCGAATGCCTCCAGTCGTGAAAAACGAGGTCATGGCATAGTTGATCGCTTTTTGTGTGGGCGAGAAAGAAGGATGCGCACTGTCGGGACCTCCAAAGGCGTCGCAGGGCTGCGCCTGTAATTCTGCCTCCACCGCCTCGAGATAAGCAGGAGGGACAACGACATCGCTGTCCAAGATGATCACATAGTTGCCCTGCGCCCGTTCCACGCCATAATTGCGTGTCTGCCCAGGTCCTGAATTGGGTTTAGAGAAGTAGCGCACTGGCAGGCGGTCGGCATATTTCTGCACGATCGCCTCACAGGGCACGCTTGAGCCATCTTCGACAATCACGACCTCAAAGTCGGAAAGCGTCTGGTGGCAAAGACTTTCCAAGAGTTCGTCCACTTCGTCGGGACGGTTATAGACAGGAATGACAAAACTGTACTTCATCTTATTTGCAAATCTACTCAAAAAACAGCACATAGCACCATCTCAATGCTGTTTCTTTACCTCTTTCTCCAGCCAGCCCTCGGCGTGCGAGGGAGAAGTGGGGCAACAAATCTGCCCCTCTTGCTGATTTCCAGTGCCAGTAAGAACTGGTTAATGAGAAGAGGAGCAGACGTGTCAAATCCTAAAATCGTCATCCGTCTTTAAGGTTTCGTAACAACAGCCCTTGCATTTCGTTTCTCAAAGTGTTATCTTTGCATTAAGCCCAAGGGGGAGAATGGCAACAGACGCCGTTCTCCCTTTTTTATGCGCAGGAAATCGTTTTTCAAGT
>JBHAFO010000106.1:0-3552 GCA_041856145.1 Alloprevotella sp. | reverse complement strand
TTCCACCCAACCAGTTGGCTGTGGCAGTGATAGCTTGCATCTCTGCGTGTGCTGTCACATCGTTGAGCAACTCTGTGAGGTTGTGCGCCCGTGCCACGATGCGCCCTTGGCAAACGACCACTGCACCCACAGGGATTTCGTCACGCTCGAAAGCTTGTTGCGCCTCTGCCAAGGCTTGGCGCATATAGGCTTCGTCTGTCATTGCCATCGTTTATTGCTCTGGCGCGAAGAGTGGATCCCAAGCAGGCAGTTGCACAGGCTTTGTGTCCAAAAGGCGCAAAGTGCTGGCAGGGACATACTTCTTGCGAACAACAAGGCGGAACATATAGTTGTCGAACCATTCGTCGGTCATCACGATATGCCCTTGGAAGCCAGAGTTTGCGCCCCAGCTGTTCTCAACCATCCACTTCTTGGGCTTATCGTTCGCATCCAAATCGACAGCCATCAAAGTCATGGCGTGCGTAGAGCCGGAGGCGAAAGTGCGGATGCGGTCCGCCTTGTCCATCGTAAAGGTCGTGCCGAGAATACTCTCGTAGTCAAAATTTTTCAGACTCGATACCCCGGTCTTGCTGTCGTATAGTTTGCCAACATCGCAAGAGAAGTACATCATCGTGCTGTCCTTGATCGAAGCGATTGCTGCGGCTTTGATTTCGTCGATAGGCAGGTTCAGGAAGGTCCAGTTATGCCCATCGTACATATGGCGGTCCATGTCGATGGTATAAGCCTTATGGTAAGGACGAGTGGGGTCGTTCATCAAAAGCACATAATCCGTTACGAGGTTTTCGCCCACGAAGCGATCGTAGAAAGATCGAGGCGTGTAAGTCGCAGTGGAAAGGGCTTTGCCATTCTTGTCCTTCAATGTCCAAGTGAATTCAGTTGGAGGTTCGCCGAGGCAGAGGGCGAGGATGTGATAGACCGTGCCGAGCATTTCGGTCTTGCGGGCTTCGAGTTGCTTCTTGTTCTTGCCCTGTGCCACGTCCTTGCGGAGCACCAAGCCGAACTCACGGAGCTTGAGTTGCAACATCTCACTCATACGGCTCGTGTTGTTCGCCGTGTAACTCTCAGGCATTACGTCTGCTGGCACAACGCCATACTTTGTAATGATGTCCTGCGCCCCAGCAAAAGTGCCGCCATCGGAGAGAACATTCTTGAAGAGCCACTCGTTTTGACGATCGTCCATGGGCTTTTTGGCGTTGTCTATGACAGCTTGCAAAAAGAGGTTCGACTTTTCGAGTTGATCGTAGAAGAAAGAATAGGCAGGCGAGAATTGGAAATTGCCGAGATTGTACTGCTGAATGATGCGTGCTCGCATCACATTCAAACTGGTGAAGAGCCAGCAACGACCAGAGCTTTCCTGGTTCGTGATGCCTACGCTGTGAACACGGTGCGAGAAGTCGGTGGCACGCGCATCGGCATTGTCGGCATTGCGAGCGAGGTCGCGCATCGGTGTTGCGTTGAGCGCATTGCGCATCGCCTTATCAGCTGGAGTTTTGAGTGCTCCAGCGGTCTTGATTTGTTGGAGCATTTGCGGAGAGATACCGCCCTCTTGTGCCGACACACCAAGTGGCACAAGGAGAGAGAGGGAGAATAAAATTTTCTTCATTGTGTGGTTTGAAAGATTATATAGGAAGACAATCGTCCTCTGCTTCAAGGACGATTGTCTTAGGAGTAAGGTTAAGCAGGAAGCCTGCCCAACCTTGCTTAATTATTTCTTGGGTTGAGAGATGGTAATTGGTGTTGAAACGCCCCCCGCTGTCAGTGTGATGGTGGAGGTGCGGTCTGCGCTGGAGTTCTTACCTATTGGCACGAGAATCGTGTGGCGTCCAGCCGCAAAGGTGGTATCGACATACACCCAACTATCAGCCGCTTTGAGCGTACCGCCATCTTTGTAAGTAGTAAACGTAAGAGGAGTTACCGTGCTATCCCCGGTGACAAGCTGGATGTCGAACTTGCCAGAGTTGTTGATGCTTGGCGAAACGATATTGTGCCAAGGGGCTTGATACACCATCGTTGCGAGTTCGTGCTGGGAGAGCTTGAAGGAGATTCTCCCACTACGCACCTTCCCCGTAGTGTTCGCCGTGGTGGGCGTTACCTTGACCTTGGTGGTATAGTAGCCCTGCTCAAAAGAGGTGGGAGAGTAGGTTGCCCAATCGAGTTGCGCAGAAGATGTCCAAGGGTCGCTGGCTACGACATAGAAAACGGCTGAGTCTTGGTCGGCAAAGAGGTCTACGCTCGAAATGGGAAAACCATTCGCATCCTGCAAAGAGCCGAAATACTCTTCTGACTTGCTGTCGCAGCTCACAAGTCCAGTCAAGGCTAAGGCGCAAACGCCGAGAAAAAGTTTCTTCATAAGATAGTCTTTGTTTATTGATAGGGCTTCTGCCCACGTTGATGCAATGAGAGATGGGCGAAGTGGCGCAACAAGATGCAACACACGCCTTTGCAAATATAGAAATATCTTTTTGAACGCATGGGAGTTGTGCCAACAAATCTGTCTTCTTCCGTAGAAAGAAGAGCATAAAGCATAGACAAAGGGCTTGACCGCTTCAGGTCAAGCCCTTTGTCAAGGAGTTATTACGAGAGAGGTGCGAGCACTGCCCTCATCAGTCGGGTCTTATTTAATCACCTTCTTGCCATCAACAACGTAGATGCCTTTTGGGAAAGTCATCACACGGCGGCCGTTGAGGTCATATACTTCTGAAGGCTTACCGAGCTTAGTCACTTCCACACCTTCGATGCCTGTGATACCACCGAAGTCCACCACGTGGTCGGCTGTGATATTGACGAAAGGCACAGAGATTCTCTCGCCAGAAGCGTAAGTACGTGTTGCACCATCTACGAGGTAAGTACCTGCTGCATCGCCACTGTTGAGTGTGAGCACTACGCCCGCATTCTTGTTCTTCGCAAAGCGTGCCACGCGATCACCATCAATGATAGTTTCGCCGTTATGCTGGTTTCCGAAAGTAACAACACGGTCGCCCGTATTCTTTACTGTCACGAGGAAATACTCAGCAAGGTAAGCACTCGATTCAGTTGCTACCTTAGAGAATGCTTGTGCATCTTGGCGAAGCTCCACATTGCCCACGGCGTTGTCTGCGCCTACGGTGAACTTAGCACCTGTGAGCGGATGCAACACGCCGTTGTAGGCTGAGGCTTTGAGTTCGCCATTGACATAGACTTTCAGCATGCCGTTATTCTCGCGTGTGCAAGAGATGAAGTAGCGCTGATTGTCGTTCACAGCCGAATCGCTCTTCACTTGGAGACTGCCCACAGTGAATACAATTTTACCGTCGGAGAGAGCTACAGAATAGTCCGAGCCTGCGGAGAAGAGCGTGCCACTTGCATTCGTTGTCTGCAAGGCGAAGTTGATACCAAAGGCGCTCTTGCCAACAATCTTCTTGTCGGAAGCCGCTTCTACAGCTTGCGATGCTGTGAGGAACGTGCCTTCACGGAATGAGCCAGAAGTTGCTATTGCCGTTGGCACTGCCACGTCTTCTGCAGATGTAACACGCAACACTGTACCATCTTGGTTGAGGTAGAAAGGTTCAGAAG
>JBHAFO010000105.1:0-5467 GCA_041856145.1 Alloprevotella sp. | reverse complement strand
GTCATAAAGATGGTGGGCAAGCCGATGTCGTAGTGGCTTGAAGAGGTCTGACTGAGGTTGCTACTAATAGAGAAAATCGCATTGACACTGGCAGAAGCTTTTTCGGGAGTGTCACGAAGTACTTCTTGTTTTTGCTTATCGGTCAGTGTGCTACCTGTTGGTTCTGTGTCCAAGTCGTTGCAGGAGGCAAGGGCAAGGGATGCCAAAGCCACAGCCCATATATTTTTGTTGAAGAATTTCATATTCTTGAATCTTTATCGTTTAGAATCCGAGTTTGATACCAAATGAGAGAGAGCGCAAAGCGGAGTAAGTGTCGTTGCTTGAACTTGTGAAGTCTTGTCGTGGGTCGAGACCCTTGCGTGCAGTGAGGATAGCAAGATTGTCGCCCGACACATAGAGGCGCAGACTTTCCATACCGATACGCTTTGCTACGTGAGAGGCAAAGGTGTAGCCCAAGGTCACGTTGTTCACAGAGAGATAGTTCGAAGAAACGAGCCAACGTGTCGAAAAAGAGTTAGTGTACTTGTCGCTACTGTTCAAACGAGGCACATCTGTCACCGTGTTGTTAGGCGTCCAAGCCTTGGCTATGTCCTTGTGCCAGTTGGAACCGATGGTAGCCGCGTCACCACCGTGCATGAATGTTTGGTAGCTATTGTCGAAGATCTTACCACCGAGCTGATAGCCGAAAGTGGCAGAGAGATCGAAGCCCTTGAAGTAGACTGAAGTGCCGAAGCCACCAAAGATCACTGGGAGCAAGTCGCCTGTACCTTGACGGTTGTTGTTATAGGCGAGGTTGTAGTCGGAGGTGGCATATTCCTTACCATTATCGTCCTTCGCCCAATAGAGAGCAAGACCTGTGGCTTGATCTACACCAGCATACTTTACAGTATATACGTTGTACATAGACTCGCCCTCTTTGTAGATGCGGCTACCATCGAGCAATTGACGGTGTACGCTATCGGCGCTCATCTCGGTGCGGGGAGAGAGTTCCAAAATTTTGTTCTTCAAAAGCGTACCATTGAAGTCTACCGTCCAGCGGAAGTCGTCTGTGTCCACGAGCTTAGAGTGGAGGTCGAACTCCAAACCGCTGTTGCGCATAGAACCCACGTTTTCGGGGATGCGGCGATAGCCGTTTGACATCGCTACGGGGCGGTTGTAGAGCATGTCGGCCGTTTGACGGCTGAAGTATTCAACCGTACCAGAGAGTAAACCATTCCAAAGGGTGAAGTCTACACCGATGTTGAAAGAGTTGGTCTTTTCCCAAGTCAAGTTGGGGTTGCCCTTATAGGCGAGTGTACCATCGGAGAAAACGCCGTTAGAACCGCTCAAAGTGTATTGGTCGATGTAGGCGTAAGAGTTGCCGATGTTGTCGTTACCTTGTTGGCCATAAGAAGCCTTGAGCTTGAGAGAGTTGATCCAGTCTTGGCTTTGCAAGAAGTTCTCACGCTTCATTTCCCAAGCGACACTGGCGCTCCAGAAAGAACCCCAACGGTGGTCGGGATGGAAGCGAGAAGAGGCATCGCGACGGAAGCTGAAGCTACCGAAGTAGCGGCCATCATAGTCGTAGTTGGTGCGGAAGAAGATACCACGTGTAGAGTATTCACCGGCACTGCCGTAGGCATAGCGATTGTCGATGGTGTTGTTGATGGCCCATACGCCGTTGCGGTAGAGGTTCTTACCTTCACCAGCAAGGCTCTCTGTGCGGTAGTCGTAGCTTTCGTATCCGAGCAAGAAGTCGAAGTTGTTCAAGCCGAACGAGCGACGATAGTTGGCCAAATACTGTTGGTTGAAACCTGAAGTGCGGGTGTGTTCTTGCTGTGCACGACCGCCGCCATCGCTGGCACTTTGACCATATTTGTTGCTGGTGGCAAGGTGGAAACGTGTGTTGTCTACAGAAAGACTCAAACGACCAGTGATAGACAATCCCTCAATGGGTGTCACAGTGGCATACCATGAGCCTGTGAAGATGTCCATCAAGAAGTTGCGCGTTTCGTAAGTGAGGTCGCCAAGCGGGTTGGCAATAGCATTGTAGTTACGTGTGTAAATGGTTTGTGCGCCATTACCATAATCGTAGATGGGATTGCCTGTGTAATCATCGTGCATGATGTTGCCATTGGCGTCGCGCACATAGAGTGGATAAACGGGAGCGATGCCGTTCGCAATGTAGAACGCATTGCTTGAAGTTGCACCACTGCTTGTTTGGTTACTGGGATATTTGCTGTTGTTGTAAGTATAGGCCAAGTTTGTACCAATCTTCAACCATTTGCGAGCTTGATAGTCTACCGTAGCACGGGTGCTGATACGCTCAAATCCAGAGTTAACAATCACACCTTCATCAGAGAGGTAACCTGCACTGAGGTAGTAATTCAAACGGTCTGTACCTCCAGCAATGTTGAAGTTATATTCCTGACGGAAGCCGTTGGTAAATGTTCCCTTCTCCCAGTCGTCAGCCAAGATGAGATTCGCACCTGTGTTATAACCCAAGGTTGCGTTTGGATTCAAAACGCCGTCTGTGCCAATGAGGTATTCACCTGTTGGAACTGTGTAGACGGGATAGCCAAGCACAGTCTGGAACTGACCGTTAGCATAGATATGCGCGTCGGCTGCGCTCTTATTAAGCGTCATCGTGCCTTCGTTATAGAGCGCAGTGTAAAGCGTCTCCATATACTTGGCAGAGGAAGTGATCACGTCATAGTTCTTCACCTGACGAGAGTTCACACCCCAGCGAGCATCGAAAGAGATGCGAGCATCGCCTTCCTTACCCTTCTTCGTAGTGATGATTACCACACCGTTCGCACCACGCGCACCGTAGAGAGCTGCAGAAGCTGCGTCCTTGAGCACTGTGAGCGACTCGATATCTTGTGGGTTGATCGCAGAGATGTCACCATCGTAGGGCACGTTATCCACCACGTAGAGAGGATTCATACCAGCGTTGATAGAACCAAAACCACGAATGCGGAGCGTAGCACTTGTACCAGGCTGACCGTTGGAAGACAAGCCTTGCACACCAGACACAGTACCAGTGATCGCCTTAGACACGTCAGACACCAAGCGAGTCTCGAGTTGTGCGCTCTTCACAACGCCTGCCGAACCCGTGTAAGCACCCTTCTTGGCAGTACCATAGGCAACGACAATTACTTCACCCAAGTCGTTGTTCGACTTCAGCACGATGTTCAGATTATCTGCCACATCCACAGTTTGCCCTTCCATACCGATTGAAGAAATGGTGAGCTTCTTTGCGCCTGCAGGAACATCGCTAAGTGTAAAGTTACCGTTCTCGTCTGTAGATACAATGATGCGGCTATTAGGTACACGAACTGTTGCACCCATCACAGGTTCGCCTTCTTGGGTCGTCACTCGACCTTTGATCAAACGCTGTGCGAAGACTGAGCTTGCGCCCAATAGTAATGCCGCAGAGGCTAATACCAGTTTTTTCTTCATAATCGTATTATTTGTTATAGTTGTTATTGTCTCTATTTATTAGGAAGCGTTGCGAAATCTAAAAATTGAAAGCCAAAACAGCCCAATTCTCACAGGAATAAGAAACGCTCGTTTGCAAATATAAATATTTCCCTTATTATTAAACAAGCGGAAAACTAAAAACTTGAACCCTTTTAACATTAACACCCCCAAATGAAAGGAAAATGCAAGGCGGGGCTATCATTTGAAGATGTGCCGTTCGTTATTTTTCCCCTATAAACGAACGCAGGGATACTCCGATGGAATATCCCTGCGATGGCGTATATTGTTGTATTACATAGGCTTCGTGCGCACACGGAATTGCTTGACAGGCGTTCGATTGTTATTAACGTAAACCGAGAAAACGGCGTCACTTTCTTTCAAACGTTCAGTTCCTGCCACGGAAACTCGGTAAAGCACACCGCGCCCCGATTCTATTTCTGCAATCATTGCAGGTTGAGAGATGCGGACACGCTTGTTGTCGCACTTGACAGTGGGCACAACATCATAAAGGGGCACGCCACTATTATTATATATGTTCATCTCGATATAGGCTTGCTCGCCTGCATCGAGCGCACGGTTGTCGTTCGTATCGAAGAAGCGCACGTTGCTCACTTCCACACTTTGCCAAGCATTAGCACTGATGCTCCTTCGCTCTATACGCCCATACTCAAGGTCGCTGTTGTAGTCATTGTATTCATAACTGGAGCGGTTTTGTTCTTGTCCCTTGGCTGCTTGTGAACCAATAGCAGCTCCAGCCAGCACTCCGACCACTGCGCCAGCGTCAGCACCTCGAGACCCTCCAATGATACCACCTACGGCACTACCGAAGAAACCTCCAAGAGAACCGCCTGCCACTGCGCCCGAGAAACTCTGATAGGACGAGCAACTACCGAGACCTAATGCCACGGCTATCAGCATTGAAATCTTTTTCATAAGTCTGCTTGTATTGAATAAGCACAATGGGAACACGTAAACTATGTGTTCCCATTATTATAATATATATACTACGTTATATCTGCAAGACTGCAAACAACTATTTTACGATGATCACCAAATACTTGCTCACGCTCCAGAATTTCTGTGCGTCGGTGATGCGGAGGGTGTATTGCCCATCGGCATCCTTATCGAGCGAGTAAGAGCCAGCTGGATGGGCGGTCTTCAATTCAGCCTTCTTAGAATAGAGTTTGATCACCTTGGTGGTGCGTAGGTCTACCCGTGTGAAATAATCCTTGTTGAAGTTGCCATTCTTCAGCACGTCATTGCTCTGCAAAATGTTCTGTTCCCGCAATTCTTTCTTGGTGCCGAACACATAGTAAACCGTGTTGATTTCCTTGTCTTGGGCTGCCACCACCTGTGCCTTCTGCTCGTTCTGCTGGTTGAGCTCTTGCACATTATTATTAAGGTCTTGGATTTGTTGCCCCTGCTCTGCAATTTGCAAATCTTTCTCTGCTAATTGGGCTTGGAGCTGACTGATTTGGGCGGTCTTCTCGTCCAGCTGTTGTTGCAGGGAGGAAACGATATTCTCCAATTTCGCCTTCTCTGTGGACGACACGTTGCGATTGTCCTTGAGTTGTTGTTTGAGATTGGAGATGAGTTCGCGGTTGAGCTTGAGCTGGTCTTGGATCAACTGCATATTCTGCTTGATCGCCTCCTTGTCAATTCCTTCGCGGTTGGTGCGTATCTGGTTGATCTGTCCCTCTGCTGCATTGATTTGCGCAAAGCCGTCCATCACTTGAGACACCGTCGCTGTGAGGTCACCCAATTCGTGTTGCGACTGATTGAGGGCATTTTGCAGAGAGTCGATACGCGCCAAATTCGGGTCTACACTCTCTTGTTCTTTTTTCGTATTACACGCTACAAATGTGAAGCCGGCTACGAGAAGCACCAAGCTGAAAAACTTTTTCATAACTCAATGATGTTAATATATAATATACTTGATGGAAGCAGGGGCGAGGCTATTCCTTTTCTGCCAACTCCCGCTGTTCCTTCTTCTGTTTCTTGATGG
>JBHAFO010000104.1:0-4856 GCA_041856145.1 Alloprevotella sp. | reverse complement strand
TCCGCCGTCATAAAAGGCCGCCCAAGTTCATCGCGAAGGATTTCAATATCTTTCAAAGAAAATCCCCGGAAACCTGTTCCCAACGCTTTGGCTACCGCTTCCTTGGCTGCAAAATTACCAGCAATCCGCTCCCCTCGCCCATCAATTCCAGTGGCGACGACTTCGGACTTGCCTTTGAGGGTAATCGTATGAGAGGATATTTCGCTTCTAATCGTGCCACAGGCGGAAGAGGCTGGGACAAGATTTATAGCTTTACCTTCCCATCTACAACTGCTACGGTCAAAGGCTGGGTGTATGAGCAAGACGGTTACGAACTCCCAGCAGCGCAGGTGCATATGGTGGGCACAGATGGTACTAATCAGAAAGTGAGCGTCCTCTCCGATGGTTCATTTGAGCGTCCCGTTCGTCCAGGCGTGAGTTATATCTTCCTAGCATCTAATGTGGGCTACCTAAATATGCGTGCCATGCTTCCAGCAGATAGCACGAAAGACGGAAATTTACAACACGTTTTGCAATTCCCTTTGGCTTCGATGACTGCGCCTGTGATTGTGCGCAACGTTTTCTACGAGTTTGATAAAGCCACACTTACGGCGCGCTCCACCGAAGCACTCGACCGCTTGGTAGCGTTGCTCAACGAGAATCCACACATTACAATAGAACTAAGTGCACACACCGATAGTCGAGGTAACGATGCCTATAACCTGCAACTCTCGCAACGGCGTGCAGAAAGTGTTGTTCGCTACCTCACGCAACACGGCATCAAAGCTGATCGCCTCACGCCAAAAGGCTATGGCCGCCTCCACCCTATTGTTGTTTCCAAGAAGCTGGCAGAGACTTATCCTTTCCTCCATGTGAAGGATACGCTCAATGCCACTTTCATTGCCAAACTCCCCTTGGAACAGCAGGAAATTTGCCACGGTCTTAACCGCCGCACCGCTTTCCGTGTGCTTCGCACTACCTATGGCATCTTTGACAAAGACGGCAAACTTAAACCCAACGCTCTCCCCACGCCGAAGCAAGGCGAAGCAGGCAAAACACCCGAGGGTGAGACAGAGAGTTATCCCCTCTAAAACCGTCTTCTCACCTCTATCTTCCGATTTGCAAAGACAGATTTCCCAATAAATGCAGAAAAAAGTCCGCATCCCTTGGTTGTTCAAATAAAATTCAATAGCTTTGCAATATCTACAAATAAGAGTTGCGTCGTTTGATTGGGATTCTCAACGCTTATACTCATTCCGAGAAACGCTCCTTCGCCAATGGCGGGCTGACATACCTCACTTGTAGAGTCAGATTACAGAGGTGGAGAAAGCACTCAAAACTTATTTTTTCGGAGTTTCATCACATCACGGCGCAACTTTTCCTTATCAAATCGCAGGTCGAACGCCTGCGATTTTTTTTCGTTCAAAGTTCTTTAATCCTTTGCGATATAAGAAATATTCTCTACCTTTGCAACAGGAACACGAAGACACGACATAAATAAGTCCGTGGTTCTCCTATTTCATAGTCTCACAGAACAAGAAGAAGATATATGCGCTTGCCGCTTGCGGACACCAAGAAGCTCCTCAAGCCTGAGCAGTAGCTCAAAGTGGCCAATGTGGCAGCGCATCCCTTTCTCCTCTATAGAAAGTTTTTCCTCGTAACAACAAATTTCAAAATAAGATTATTATGGCAACAGTTTATGACTTTAAGGTGCTCGACAAGCAGGGCAATGAAGTGAGTCTTTCACAATACGAAGGCAAAGTTTTGCTCATCGTTAATACAGCAAGCAAGTGTGGTTTCACACCACAGTACGAAGAATTGGAGGCGGCATACGAGAAGTATTCCGACAAGGGCTTCGTAATCCTCGACTTCCCTTGCAATCAATTTGGCGAACAAGCTCCTGGCACAGACGAAGAGTATGGACAATTCTGCCAAATGACTTTCGGTGTGAAATTCCCACAGTTCAAGAAGAGCGAAGTAAACGGTGCAAACGAGTTGCCCCTTTATACTTTCTTGAAGGAGCAGAAAGGGTTTGCTGGTTTTGCTCCTGAGCACAACCTCACACCTATCCTCAACAAAATTCTGGGTAAAGCTGACCCTAACTTTGCAGAGAAGAGCGACATCAAGTGGAACTTCACTAAGTTCCTCATCAACCGTCAAGGAGAAGTTGTTGAGCGCTTCGAGCCTACAGCCGACGTAACAACTATTGAGCCTGCGATTCTCGCTCTCCTCTAATTCATACCACAAGTTATTAACGACATGGAACACATTAAATGTCTTATTATTGGTAGTGGTCCTGCTGGCTACACAGCTGCGATCTACGCCAGCCGTGCCAATATAACGCCAGTCGTTTATACTGGATTGCAACCAGGCGGTCAGCTGACAACAACTACAGAGGTTGAGAACTTCCCTGGCTACCCTGAAGGCGTGCAAGGCACAGATTTGATGGACGACCTCCGTAAGCAAGCAGAACGCTTCGGTGCTGTGGTGCGAGATGCTGTAATTACAGAAGCAAATCTCGACAGTAAACCTTACCACTTCAAGGATGATGCTGGCAACGAGCTTACTGCAGATAGCGTTATCTTAGCAACTGGTGCGACTGCTAAATATCTCGGCTTGCCCGATGAGAAGAAATATGCAGGTATGGGGGTTAGTGCCTGTGCCACTTGCGACGGCTTCTTCTATCGCAAGAAGGTGGTAGCTGTTGTAGGCGGTGGTGACACTGCTTGCGAAGAGGCTATCTATCTTTCAGGACTTGCCTCAAAGGTTTATCTCATCGTTCGCAAACCATTCTTACGTGCCAGCAAGGTGATGCAAGATCGTGTATTCAAGAATGAGAAGATTGAAGTTCTCTTTGAGCACAACACCGTTGGTCTTTTCGGTGAGAATGGCGTAGAGGGCGCACATTTAGTAAAGCGTCTTGGTGAAGTCGATGAAGAACGCTACGATATTGCTATTGATGGTTTCTTCCTCGCTATTGGTCATCAGCCCAACTCAGCTTTGGTGAGCAAGTGGATTGAGACAGATGCAACAGGCTTCATCGTCACCAAAGGCAATACACAAGCAACAAATGTTGAAGGCGTATTTGCTGCAGGCGATGTTTGCGACCCCATTTATCGCCAAGGCATTGTTGCTGCAGGCTCTGGCTGTAAAGCGGCTATGGAGGCAGAGCGCTATCTGTCTGAACACGATCTGATGTAAGATTACGACTATAAATCATCTACGATTATACCTATCGAGCCAATGCCTTCGGGCATTGTCTCGATGTATCTATTTATAACAAAACTTTTTCCAAAACTCATATTTCAACGCACACTTATTCCTCTCAAAATGGCTTACGAACAACTTCTATTGGACAATCAATTTTGTTTTCGCTTGTACACGGCATCTCGCCTTTTGACACAAGTGTACACTCCCCTACTCAACCGCTTGGGCATTACTTATCCCCAGTATCTCGTACTGATGGTACTTTGGGAAAACGACCACCAGCCTGTCAATGATATTGCCAAGCGTTTGCGACTGAACACCAACACGATAACTCCTTTGCTCAAGCGCATGGAAGCAGAACGCATTGTGCGCCGCGTGAAGGGCAAAATAGACCGTCGCCAAGTCATTGTAAGTCTTACAGAACACGGACGTGCCTTACAAGAGTTGGCAGCCAACGTTCCTGAAGAAATGGGTTGTCGTATCATTTGCGAAAAGTTCAGCATGGAGGATCTCCTTTCAGCCAACGGTATGTTAGATGTTCTCATCACCCATTTAGCCGAACAACTTGAACAAACCGAAGGATAGACATCATTGCTTCTCCAGCCTTTCCGCTTTTATAGAATAAGCAAATCGAGCTGTCACACGCAAGGTGTGACAGCTCGATTTCTATAGTTAAAACCGTCGGGCTTAGAAATTGTAATAAATACCGAAGGTCAAGTTATTCCCCTTGAGGTTAAAGCCAAACCCATTGTCGCCAAAGGCATTAGCTGTGTACCCAGACTCGCCATCTTGGAAGCCTAAGAAACCAAAGTGAGTTCTGAGGCTCAAACGCTTAGTCAAGTCTACAGAAACACCTGGCTTCACGCCAATTTGCCAAGAGTTGAAAGAGTCGCCACCACTAACCTTGGAGGTTGCAAAACCGAAACCACCATCAAGGAATACGCTGATTGGTCCAAACTCTGCGGCTGTGTAACGGGCGTAAGGACTAACTATAAAAGAATTCACCTTAGCCTCATCAACCTTTGTGTGCTGATAGCCAATTACAATACCGAGTGACCACTTTTTGTCCAAGCGATAACCGATTTCTGGCTTAATCACGAAGTTCGTAGACTTTGCGTCACTATTACGCCACAAACCAGCCTCGCCACCAAGATAAACCTGTGCACTTGCAGAAAGCGCAAATACTGCAACGAGCAGTGTGAGTAAAATCTTCTTCATTTCTCTTACTTTTAATGTTCAACAAAAGGTTTGAAGTTTAATCCGAATATACTCGCTTCTGATAAGACAAAGATAGATAAAGGTTTCTTTATCAACAAATCTACCAAATAGGAAAAGACTAATTAAACCTCTTTACGAAAATTATTAACACTATTTCATACGTATAATATGACAATTCCCTACTTCAGCTCGACCTATCTATATCAAGATTTTCTCCTTCTTACCCACGATTTCCACCCATAAGCGTAGAAAAATATTTCTCCCTACGCTTACATTTCCGACTGGAAGCGCAAGAAAAGTTTGTTTTACAGTGTTATTTGTATAAATCGCACTGTGAAATGAAAATGTTGGCGCAAGGCAGAGATAATATCAGCGCAGAGAGAGCACTTTTCCTACGCTCATTACCCAATCTATGAGCGTGACAAAAAAGCAAGTTCTTTAGAAATTGAAGC
>JBHAFO010000103.1:0-5713 GCA_041856145.1 Alloprevotella sp. | reverse complement strand
TACGGGTTGTATGACACGTCGGGTGCATCATTGACTTTGCCGTCTACAACTACGCTGACAATTACTTTGCCCAACAGGAGTGTTACTCTTCTGAACCAAGCTACGAGCATTTCCTCCTTTACGCTCCCTGTGTCGTATGCCCAAGAAACAGACACCTTGCTCCTACAGTTTGCCACAACGGCAGGTGCAACGGCAACAGATACCCTCATCTATGAGAAAACGAACGCTCCGCATTTTGAGAACCTCTCTTGCCCAGCCTCCATCTTCCATACGATAAAGAGCGTGCGATGGTCGTCGCATAGTTTAACAACGCTTCCACTGACTATTGACAGCGTGGCAATTAGCCGTGCTACCGTTAATTATGACGATGTTGAGAATATTAAGATATATCTTCGTAGCGAGTAGTTTGCTCTTGACGCTGGCAGGCTATGCACAGACCACGGGCAAGAACAAAGCCCCTGCTCCTCCGCCTGTGCGAGGGGTACAGTATGTGCGTGCAGTAGTGCCAACGGACTCTATACCGACCTTTGCAGGTTTCTCTTTGGGCGTGGATATTGTTGGTCCCATCCGTGCCGCAGTTTCAGCGCAGGGGAGTTATGAGGCTTTTTTGCGTGGCAACATCCGCCAGCGATGGTTTCCCGTGATAGAAGTGGGCTACGGCGTTTGTGACCAAACGGACGCTTCGTCAAATATCCACTTCAAAACTTCTGCGCCTTACTTCCGTGTAGGGGCAGACTATAACTTCAATAAAGACCGCCGTAGTGGCAACCGTGTGTTAGGAGGCTTGCGCTTGGCTGGAACAAGTTTCAAGTACGACCTCGATGGTCCAACGATGACCGACGAAACCTGGGGCGGAACCGTGCCTTATGTGTTTTCAGGAATGAGCAGCACTGCTGTTTGGGCAGAGCTTGTGTTTGGATTGGAAGCCAAGATTTGGAATAATTTCCACCTCGGATGGAGTGTGCGCTACAAGCGTCGCATCTATCAGAAAGAAGCGGAGGCTGGCAACGCTTGGAACATTCCAGGCTATGGCAAGAACGATGGCCATACTTTCGGGGCTACCTTCAGCCTCATCTTTGATATATAAAAACTCGCAATTTATGAAATGGAAATTAGCCATCTTCCTCCTTTTGATTGTTGCCACAGCGTGGATTCTCATAGGAAGAAGCAACAAGCAAATGCACGAGAATACTGGCAGTATCTTTGGAACGGTTTATCATATCAGGTATGAGCATACAGCCGATTTGCACGATGAGATACTCAAAGCTCTGAATGAGGTAGATACAACTTTTTCGCTCTTCAAACCGCAGGGCGAATTGTCACGTTTCAATCGTGGAGAGCAGGTGGATTTCTCTCCCGAATTCCTCGGCTTGACACAGATGGCACTGAACATCGCCAGAGAAACAGCTGGTGCTTTTGATCCAACCGTAGCTCCTTTGGTCAATGCTTGGGGCTTTGGTTTCAAGAAAGGCGAATTGCCAACCGCCAAACAGGTGGATTCTCTCCGTGCCTTGGTTGGCTATGAGAAAGTGAGCATTGCAGATAAAAAAGTAAAGGTTGCCCGCCCAAATGTCCAGCTCGATTTCGGAGCTATCGCTAAGGGTTATGGCGTTGATCGGGTGGCAAAAGTTTTGGCAGACGCTGGCGTGCTGAACTATATGGTGGAGATTGGAGGCGAAATCGCTGTGCGTGGTCGCAAGCCCAATGGGGAGGAGTGGCGCATAGGCGTGGCAAAACCCATCGAAGGCAATGGCCAAGGCGAGGATGTGCAGGCTGTGATTACGCTAACCGATGGTGCCATGGCAACAAGTGGCAACTATCGTAACTTCTATATCAAGAACGGTAAAAAGTATGCGCATACTGTAGATCCTCGCACGGGCTATCCAGTGGAACATGACCTCCTCTCAGCCACAGTGATTGCGCCCACTTGTTCCGAAGCAGACGCTTACGCAACCGCCTTTATGGTCATGGGTAAGGACAAAGCTAAGGCGCTGCTGGCACGACACAAGGAGCTAAAAGCCTATTTCGTCTATACAAACGAGAAAGGAGAGCTTGCCACTTGGCACTCGGAGCGTTTCCCTCAAATTTTGCAATAGTGAAGACCTCTACACGCCCCATTACAAAAGAGTTTTATCAGCGTATTCTCACGCTACCATTGTTCCAAGGCTTGCCCGAAAGCGAGTATTTGGACATGGTGGAGCGGGTGCGCTTGAACTTTGAGACGGTGCGTCCTCGCATAGTCATTACCAAACAGGGCGATTTGTGCGATAAGTTCATATTTATTCTGAGTGGACAGTACGAGGTGGTGCGCATCAGCGATTTGCGCGACTATGAGCTGACGGAATACTTCGACCGTCCAGCACTCTTAGATGCCGCTTCTGCCTATGGTTTGAACACACGCTATACGCACACCGTGCGGAGCATCACCGCCGTGCAACTCCTCACCGTGCCAAAGGCAGCCGTGTTTGAAACTCTGATGAGCTACGAAACGTTCCGACTGAACTATATGAATTATCTCTCCACGCAGGTACAACGCTCTGACGGCTTGTTGTGGCGACCTCGTAAGTTTGAATTTGCCACTCGCTTGGCAGACTTTATCGGCTCTCGTAGCCTCCACCCAGCAGGCTCAAAGCTCCTGCGCATTCGGCAAAGCGTGTTGGCATCCCACTTCATGATGACAGTGCCAAACATATCAAAGCAACTCAATCGTTTGGCTGATAAAGGAAAAATAGAGATGTTTCGAGGCATTATTAAAGTGCCTGCTTTGGAAAGCCTCTCCCAATGACAGCATAAACACACCTATATAATATGGACAAGATACAACGCATCGGCTATTATGGATCGAAGTACAAATACCTCTTGGCACTCTTTCTCTTTTTACTTGTAGGGGGAGTTTTGGGCAATAATAGTCTATATCGCTACTTTGAGCTGAGCACAGAGAATGAGCGGTTGCGCGAAGAAATTGCGGAGTACGAAGCCCGCATAGCTTCCTATCGCCAGCAAAAAAAGATTCTGGAGACAGATCCTACCGCAGTGGAGGAAATCGCCCGTGTCCGCCTGAACATGAAGAAAGAGAATGAGGATATGTATGTTGTAGAGAGCATTTCTACCGATAGCCTTTCCCAATAAGAAATTCCAATAGACGCAAATTATGCAACGATTGACCTCTCTGCAAAATATCATTTACTTCCTCGGTGGCATTCTGCTCCTCTTGGGCACAGTCCTCGCCCTATTCGGCAGACTGACACTCACCTCTGCCATTCTGTTTGCCGTGGGTGCAGTGGCTTTTACCTATGGTGAGTATGTACAAGATTATGAGAACCAACCGCTCGACATTCGTCGCTTGCACCGCCAGCAACTCTTGGGCTGTGTGTGCTGGTTGTTCACCGCAGTACTTATGTTCCTCTGGCTCTTTGACCTCCCGCCTTTCTATGGCGATGTGTGGAAGCTCACACTCACAATAGGCGTTGTCTTTTATGCCTATGGCACATTCCGTCTCTCGGCAAAGCTCAAGAAGAAATAAGCAAATACAATTCACCCCTATAGAACGCCCCGTGAGTGGTATTCTATAGGGGTGAGTTGTGTTCAGACGCTCCAAGCGTTTAGTACTTGAAGCGCACGTTTTGTGAGCGACCGTTGCAAACAACGTTTACCACGTATTCGCCACGTTTGGCGGGGTAGGGGAGCGAAAGACTCTCCTTTGTTGTTGTGCCTTGTGCGAACACCCGTCCGAAAGCATCGCTCACTAAGATACGCTTGCTACTACCTTTCGTGCCAGGCACAGTCACCTTGACAGTACTGCCCTTCGTGGCAACTTCCACAGTGGAGAACTTGCCTTTCGCCTTGGGCGCAAGGCGTGAGAAGCGGTAGAACTTCGTTTCGTGTGGTGCAATGTTCAGGGTGTAGTTGCCCTTTGCTGTGGCAACATCTGCCTTTTGCCAGAGGTCACGCACGCTGTAAGTCACGTCTGGAGCCATATAAGCCTTTGCCAAGTTGAGTATATAGGTTTGAGGAACATCGCTCCGATTGAGCACAGCCACTGCCATATCGCCATTTTCCAAGTCCTTAGCCAATACCTCGAATGTGCCATCGCTTTGCACCAGCTCGCCTTGCACACCCATGCGGTCTTGATTCACGGCAATGACCTCCTCGTTCGTAATGAGCGCAAGGTCTTCATCGCTGATGTTGCGGATATCGAAAGAAAGGGTCAAGGGCGAAGCCATGATGCTCCAAAGCGAAAACTGACTCTGATATTCAGTCTGCGTCATACCATTATATGCGCCATGTTTTTGAGCATAGAGGGCTGCGTCATAACTGCTCGATTTTCCTGTGCCATGCAGACCCACGCACATCATATCGGCATCGTTCCAACGATTGACACCGCCATAAGCCCAGAGGTTCTTTGTGCCGTCGAATCCCTGCATTGCACCGATGTGCGTCACATCAACATCTTTCATCTCGCCCCAGTCCCAGAAGTCACGGCTGTCGTAGGTCACACGCCAGCAAGTAGCTCCCGTTTCTGCGCCCCACTTCCAAGGCTCACGAGCACCCCATTCGCACATGTAAAAGAGCATATCTCTGCCTGTGGCTTTCAGCGCATCGCCCATCGCCTTGTAACGTTCCTTTGCCGTGGCAACGTCTTCGGGCGCATGGCAATAGTCGTACTTCAACAAGTCAAAGCCCCAATTGGCATAAGCCGTGGCGTCCTGTGTTTCATAACCATAAGAGCCGAAGCAACCAGCGCAAGTTTTTTCGGCAGCATCAGAGTAAATTCCAATCTTCAGTCCCTTCCGATGCACATAGTCCGTCAGTGCCGTCATTCCGTGCGGAAACTTCTTGGTGTCGTAGGCTGGTGTGCCGTCGGCATTGCGGGTTCTGGCGTGCCAAAGGTCGTCGATACAAAGATAGTTGTACCCCGCCTCTGTCAGCTTGTAACGCTCGAAGGCATCAGCCACCTGGCGCACTTTTTCATCACTGATTTCTTCCTCAAAAACGTTCCAAGAAAGCCAACCCATAAAAGGTGTAGGTTGTTGAAGTTGAGAGGATACGTGGAGCGTCACCGTTTCACGGGTTTCCTTGCCATTGTCCTTGACAATCACATTGTAGAGATACGTACCTTCCTTAGGCAATATGCCTTCGATGAGTTGGCGTTGCGCATTGTAAGCCAAGCCCTTTGGCAAATTCTCCACGGCAAGAGAAGCCGTTGCACTCTCAGCTTTCAACTTCTGCATGAAGCGGATGTTGGGCTGTGAGTACACTATTGTGGCACAGTCCAGTCTTGGAATATTTACTTGCTGGGCAGGCGTTTCGTCAATCTCAGCATGCAGATGTGCAGAAAGGAGATTGAGAAAGAGGGGGAATAGGATAAGTTTTTTATTCATAGTTATAAAGGATATAGTCTGATGTGGATAGAGAAGACAAGCTGAATGAATGCCTGTCTCTGCGCCCTTGCGTGAAGCAAGGAGGAGCTTCTTTCTTGGGGCAGGAAAGCTCAAAGTTTTACTGAGCCTAAGCCCAAGGTTCAACCTTGGGCAGCGTAAAGTTAGCATTTTCTGCGTACCTATGGTTTTCCAAGGCAGATAAACTTTCCTTCGTGCGTATATAATTTTAACTCCTTACGCCAACATTTTCGTCTGCATGCGCTGACATTTTCCAAATCACAGTGTCTTTTATACAAATCACACTGCGAAACAAACTTTTCTTACGCCTCCAG
>JBHAFO010000102.1:0-6150 GCA_041856145.1 Alloprevotella sp. | reverse complement strand
TCCGTTTGGGAAGCACCATTATAGGAAAATGAAAGGGAAGCACATCGTTCTCGGTATTACTGGTAGCATTGCCGCCTATAAGGCTTGCACGCTCATTCGTCTGTTGGTGAAAGCAGGCGCAGAGGTACAGGTCGTTATCACGCCAGCGGGCAAGGAGTTTATCACGCCCATCACGCTCTCAGCCCTGACCTCCAAGCCTGTCATCAGTGAATTCTTCGCTCAACGCGACGGCACCTGGCACAGCCATGTAGACCTCGGACTTTGGGCTGATGCAATGATCATTGCCCCAGCCACCGCAGCCACGATTGGCAAGATGGCGCACGGCATTGCCGACAATATGTTGCTGACCACTTATCTGTCGATGAAAGCGCCCGTGTTCATTGCTCCTGCAATGGATTTGGACATGTTTGCGCACCCCACGACGGCTGACAATTTGAACCGCCTGCGCAGTTTTGGCAATCATATCATAGAACCTACAAGCGGAGAACTTGCCTCCCATCTCATCGGCAAGGGACGAATGGAAGAACCTGAAGCCATCTTTGCCACACTCCAAGCCTTTTTCGAGGCGGAGCAGAGCTTGGCAGGGCGCAAAGTACTCATCACAGCAGGTCCAACCTTCGAGAAGATTGATCCCGTGCGCTTCATCGGCAATTATTCCACGGGGAAAATGGGCTTTGCCCTCGCAGAGGCTTGCGCCAAGAGGGGGGCAGAGGTAGAACTGATTGCGGGACCTGTGGCACTGACTACCGACCATCCGCGCATCCATCGTACCAACGTGGAGAGCGCGCAAGAGATGTACGATGCCTGTCTTGGGAAATTCGATGCCGTGGATGCGGCGATTCTTTGTGCTGCCGTGGCAGATTTCACGGTCGAGCAACCTGCCACAGAGAAGACCAAGCGGGGAAAAGAGCCTTGGGACTTGCACCTTGTGCCCACACACGATATAGCGGCAACACTCGGGAAGCGCAAAGCCACGCACCAACGCCTTGTCGGCTTTGCCTTGGAAACCCACAACGAAGACGAGAATGCCCGCAAGAAATTGCAGGAGAAGAACTTGGATTTCATTGTCCTCAACAGTTTGCAAGACGCAGGCGCAGGCTTTGGCGTAGACACCAACAAAATCAAAATCCTATCTGCCACGGCGAGCGAAACCTTCGATTTGAAGAGCAAGACTGCCGTTGCCGATGACATTATCGACCGACTATGCGCACTCTTCGACTGATTTTCTGCGCACTTCTTCTTTGGCATTGCGCCCTGCAAGGCTCGGCGCAGGAGCTAAGTGCGCAGGTCAATATCAATCACAAGCAAATTCAAGGCACAGACGTCAGTGTCTTTGAAGATTTGAAGACGAAGATTTCTGAATTTCTGAACACTACGCACTGGACGGAGCAACAATACACACCTGCGGAGCGCATCAAGTGCAATTTTAATATCACGATCAACAAATACTCCGCCTCGGACAACGAAATTGAGGGCGTGCTCGTGGTACAAAGCACACGTCCCGTGTTCAATGCCTCCTACACCACCATCACCTTCGGCTTTTCTGATCCAAATTTCAACTTTCAGTATCGAGAGTTCGACCAACTCAATTTCCGCCTCGACCAAGTGGACAACGACCTCACAGCCCTCTTGGCTTACTATGCCTATCTTATCATTGGCATAGATATGGACACAATGTCGCCCAAAGGTGGGGAGGCGGTTTTGCAGAATGCGCTGACATTGGTGACAAATGCAGGCAATCTGCAACGCTCTGCCAAGGGCTGGCGTGCCTTCACCGACCACCGCAACCGCCATGCTATCATCTCCGACTATTTGGACGGTTCGATGGAACCTCTCCGCACCCTCAACTATCGCTACCACCGCGAGGGACTTGACGTAATGGCAGAGAATGCCGACCGTGGACGCGCCGTCATCACCGAAGCCCTGCAACTCCTCAAACAAGCCCACGAGAACAAAACACTTTCTCGCCTTCCTGCCATTTTTACAGACTATAAGCGGGACGAGATTGTGAATATCTACAAGAAAAAAGCCTCGCAGACTGAGCGAGCAACCCTCGTGGAAATGCTCAAAGATCTGAACGCTTCGCAAAGCTCCTATTGGAATCAGATCCAATAGCACGCCCTCCTTATTTATAGCATAGAATGATTACTTCTCTCAGAATTAAGAACTACGCCCTCATTGAGAGCCTAAATATCTCTTTCTCGGCTGGCTTTTCTGTCATCACGGGTGAGACAGGCGCTGGTAAGAGCATCATTCTCGGTGCGCTGGGCTTGCTTTTGGGACAGCGGGCGGATGCCAAAGCCATTAAGGCTGGTGCTACGAAATGCGTGGTAGAAGCCACGTTTTCCGTGGAGCGCCTGCCCGTTCACGACTTCTTTACGGAAAATGACATAGACTACGATGCCACGGAATGCATCCTCCGCAGGGAAGTGACAGAGGCAGGCAAGAGTCGGGCTTTTATCAACGACACTCCAGTTTCTTTGACCAAGCTCAAAGAACTTGTTCCCCAACTCATCGACATTCATTCTCAGCATCAAAATTTGTTACTCGGGCAAGAACATTTTTTGCTCAACACCCTTGATGCTTTGGCGCATAACGAGAAGGAGCGCACGGATTATCTCTCTGCTTTCCGCACTTGGAACACGGCAAAACGAGAGTTGGACAAGCTCCGCCAGCAGTCAGCCAAAGACAAAGCGGACACGGACTATCTGCGTTTCCAACTCACCCAGCTCGAAGAGGCAAGGCTCAAAGCGGGCGAACAAGCCGAGCTGGAAGCCGAGCAAGACCTCCTCTCCCATGCCGAGGACATCAAGTCGGTGCTGTACGAGGCAAGCAGTTATCTTTCCAACGAAGACAGTGCTCCTGCCGACGAGCTAAAAGCCTTGGGGCGCTCTCTTTCCAGCATCGAGAAGGTGTTCCCGCCAGCCTCCGAGCTTTCCGAACGCCTGCACTCCCTATCCATTGAACTTTCGGACATCGCCGACGAATTGGAGAATGCCTTGGACGAAGTCGATTTCGACCCTAAGCGTTTGGCTTTTGTAGAGGAACGTCTTGACACCATCTACTCGCTTGAGCGCAAACATGGCGTGGAGAGTGTAGAGGAGTTACTCCAGCTCATTGACCAGTTTGCCGAACAGCTCGATCAGATAGAGAACATCGATGCCCACATCAGTAAACAGGAAAAATTGGTAGCCCAGCTGTGGGACGCCCTCACGCAAGCAGGAAAAACGCTCACTGCCACCCGTCAAAAGGCGGGGCATAAACTCGCAAGCGAGCTCAAGCAGCGTCTTCAACATTTGGGCATGCCCTCTGTGGCGATCGAGATAGACCTCTCTCCCCGCGAAGCCCCCGAAATGGCAGGAATGGATATGGCACGATTACTTTTCAGCGCCAACAAAAATGTCCCCTTGCGCGAGGTGGCAGAGATTGCATCGGGTGGTGAAATTGCGCGCCTTATGCTTTCGCTCAAAACCATCTTGGCTGGTTCAAAGCAGTTGCCCACCATCGTTTTCGACGAGATAGACACTGGCGTTTCAGGCACTATGGCTGAGAAAATGGCAATACTCATGGACGAGATGTCTGCCACCTGCCAAGTGCTCTGCATCACCCACTTGCCACAAATTGCAGCCCGAGGCACAGCCCATTATCGGGTGTTCAAGCAAGAAGATGCGCAGGGCACAACCACGGGCATAGCCCAACTTTCCAACGAGGAGCGCATCCAAGAAATTGCCAATATGCTTAGCGGAGAAGAACTCACCGATGCCGCTATCAACAATGCCAAGGCACTCCTCAAACTCGCATAAGTAACAAACATTTCAAGACTTTATCCGTTAGATTATGAAGCACCTACTCCTTCCCTTGCTCTTCGTCTTCGGACTTCTCAGTGGCTGGGCGCAACCCAAGAATGCGTCCAAAGCCCTGCTCCGTGTCACCACTTACGACGCCAAAGGGCAACAACTGCAAACGGGCACAGCCTTTCTCATCTCCGCAGACGGCGTTGCGTTGGGCAACTACACCCTTTTTCAATACGCCGCCCGTGCCGAGGCGGTCGATGCCAAAGGCGTGAGCCACGCTGTGAGCCAGATTTTGGGCGGAAGTAGCATGGTCGATATGGTCAAGTTCCGCATCGAGGGTGTGAAGAAAGGCGACTTCCTCCCTCTTGCCACTGCCCCAGTGAATGAGAATGCGACTGTCTATTTGCTGAACAACAAGGACGGCAAACCTGCAACCACAGCCACGCAAGTTTCCAAGGTTGCTCCTTTCCAAAACCTCAAGTACTACGACCTCACAGCAGCGAACGATGCCTCTTTGTCAGGCTCTCCTCTCGTGACAGCAGACGGTCGCGTTTTTGGCATCTACCAATACAACGTGGGCAAGGAGGCGACCACAGCCTGCGCTATGGATGCCCGCTTTGCCGACTCCTTGGCGATTTCTGCCACGAGCACCTTCAACCACGATTTGCGCAAGATATTCATTCGCAAGGCTCTGCCCAACGATGTGACGCAAGCACGCTCTTATATTTATTTGCAGAACCCTGCCGACTCAGCTAACTATATCAGTTTGCTGAACGACTTCATTAGTACTTTCCCCGACAATGCTGAAGGTTTTGTCGATCGTGCCAACTTCTTCGCTGGGCATGGGCTGTACGACAAATCGGACGCCGACTTCAACACCGCCCTCAAGCTCTCTGCCAAGAGCAAAGCCGTCTATACGGAAGACGAGGTGCGTTTCGCCCGTAGCAAGACCATCTACAACAAAATCCTCTACGTTCCCACGCCCGAGGTGGCAGGCTGGACACTCGAGCAAGCCCTCTCGGAGGTGCGCAAGGCATACAGTATCCGCCAGCTCCCCATTTACAAGAACCAGGAAGGTATCTACCTCTTTGCCCAGCAGGATTACAAGGGAGCATACGATGCCTTCACGGCTGTGAACAAAACCAACCTCTCCTCGCCCGAGACCTACTATATGGCAGCGCAGAGCTTGGAACGTTTGGGAACAGACAGTGCTTTGTTGGTGGCAACGCTCGATAGCATGATGGCGAAGTGTGCCCGCCCTTACAATAACGACGCTGCGGGCTATCTCTTGGCACGCGCAGGTTTCTATAACCGCATGAAGCGTTACCGCGATGCCATTACCGACCTCAACGAATATGAGAAAATCATTGGCACAGAACGCCTCGGCCCTCAATTCTTCTACACCAGAGAACAGATTGAACTCTCGGCACGTCAGTACCAACTGGCGTTGAACGATATTCAGCGTGCCATTAAACTTGCCCCCGACAACACATTCTTCCTCATCGAAGAGGCATTGATTTACCTCCGTGCGGGCGAGTACGAAATGGCATTGGAAAAGGCAGAAGCCACGCTCAAACTCATTCCAGAGAACCCCGATTGTTACAAAATCATCGGTATTTCCAAGGGCGAATTGGGCAAGAAAGCCGAAGCTCTTACCAACTTGGAAAAAGCCAAAGCCTTGGGCGATGACACAGTAGACACCTTCATCGAACGTTACAAGTCGAAGTAATCTCGCCCCGTTCATGCGCCAACCTTAGGCAAGCCCTCTGACAAGACAATCAACCATGCTGGCGCACGAATGGTCGCAAACATTTTCACCTTTTCAAGTGGCAGAATAGTCTCCCTATTCTGCCACTTCTTTTTGTGTCCAGCGCGAAACTCCATCAAGCCCCCGCAAGACATCACCCTGAGGCTGTCAAGCTCGCCCGGCGGTTGGACGTGTTGTAAGAACGCTCAGAGCGGGCGTCTCCATACTGCCTTATCCGGTCAGAGAGCAGGGAAGAATAGAATCGCTACGCCCTAAAATAGACATACTCCCCTCACGATTTTTCGTCTTTTATAGGAAGATTAACACGCGAGCAGAAGATGAAATTTCGGGATGCGCCATCTGTAAAAATTCCAAGGCTTGGAGAATTTGCAGGTGGCGCATCCCGTTTTTCCAAGTGGCGCATCTTGATTTGCCAAATCCTCCACTTGGGAAGGCTTTTATCCGGGCAAAAAGTAAGGGAAGACGGTCTTGCAATACCATCTTCCCTTGTGCTTACTGCAAAGATAACACTTCTTCTGCCCAAATGCAAATCGAGTTGTTGCAAAACCTTAAATAAGAATTTTCTCTCGCTCCTACAACTCTCTCACC
>JBHAFO010000101.1:0-10860 GCA_041856145.1 Alloprevotella sp. | reverse complement strand
TTGGCATCATTCGTTGTGCTAAAAGGTATATACTCGCCTTGTTTGCAACCAAGGCTTATCTCTGCAAAGATACGAATTTCTTGGTAACTCTCCAGTGCTTTTAAATTCCATTTTTTATACCAAGATTAACATACCAAGGCTGGGAGAAAATTCATTCGATGCCTCTCGGAAAAACACGAAGCCTTGGAGAAAAACGGGAGGCGCAGACTGTTTTTTCAAGTTGCGCCACTTGAAACGGCGCTCATCGCAGAAAAATAAGGGAGGAACGGCACTTTTTGCCATTCCTCCCTTGGTTCGTAGTACAAAGATAACACATCTTTCGCCCAAATGCAAGGGCGTTTGTTACAAAATCCTAAAGACAGATGCTTTCTTTAAGGCTTTGACCTTGGTGTGCAAGCCGGCTGGGTAGATACTCGCCCTTACGGTCAAAACGAAACCTTTTCGCCCTGTTAGACGAGCAACGCCAAGCAACGCAATGATTGGGCTATGCCGTGGCGCAGGAAAGGTCTGCAGAAAGCGAAGGCTTGAAAGCGGTCTATTTTGTAGGAGAAATGGCACAAACTGCGCAGGATATGCCTACAAGTTGCTACAAAACACGTATTTTTGTACTACGAACCATCACGAACAGAACAATGCTTAGACTTCTCAACGGCTTTCTTCTCTTTCTGTTGAGCCTCTCTCTCGGAGCACAAGGCCTGCGGAGCAACATCGCTCTGGGGTGGAATGCTGGCACCGATTCTGCTTCGTTTCGCCCCTTGAATGTGGGCGTGCTCGGCAATGTGCAGCGGCTCAAGGGCATGCAGTTGGGGCTGCTTTCTGCTTTCGTGCATAAGGACGCAAAAGGGCTTAATCTTGGCGGCATTTTCGCTGGCACTTGGGGCGAGATGCAGGGCGTGCAGATGGGACTGGCAGTTGCTGTGGCACGAGAAGGCATAGAGGGTTGGCAGCATAGCCTGTTGGCGAATTATGTCGGAGCGCATAGCCGAGGCTTGCAAAGCTCTTTCGTGGTCAATGCCGCGCCCGAAAAGTTCACAGGTATGCAACTTGCTGGCGTTGCCAATATGGCAAACCATGTTTGTGGTGTGCAACTTGCCGGATTGACCAACCTTGCCGGTCCCAATTTATGCGGGGCGCAGATTGCCACCTTTGCCAATGTGGCAATGGCAGTGGAGCGAGGCATGCAGTTTTCGATAGGACTTAATTTCACTGACGGCACAATGCGAGGCTTGCAGTTGGGCACGATGAACTATGCCGACACCCTCAGCGGTTGGCAAGTCGGTGTGGTCAATGTCGGCGTGCGCCATCCGAAAGGTGCGCAAATCGGTATCGTCAATATCGGAGGCGACAGCGAGGCTTTTCGTTTGGGCTTGGTCAATGTGGATGCCAACACGCAGATACAACTCCTGGGCTTTGCAGGCACAGGCTCAAAGCTCAACCTCGCAGCCCGCTTTCTCAATCGGCGCACCTACAGTATGCTCGGTGTCGGGACGCACTATTTCGGGTTGGACAAAGACTTCAGCGGTGCACTCTTCTACCGCACAGGACGACATTTCAGCCTTGCACCCAAATGGCGACTGCTGGGCGATGTCGGTTTCTCGCACATCGAGAGTTTATCCCACAATATGGACGAAGATGCTGAACGGCTCTATGCCCTTTCAGGACGTGTTGGCGTCGATTTTCAATGCGCCCGTGACCTTGGGGTGTTCCTCGCCTTGGGCATCGAGCACGCCCGCTTTTACCACCACAACACGGCTTACCGCACACGTCCCATCGTGGAATTAGGCGTTACCCTCTTTCGATAATCCTCCTGCACCAATCCTTGGCTTGAATGAACCCCCTTCTCCTTTTTCTCGCCCTCCTTTTCCCGTTCACGCTCTCGGCTGAAATCTTTGCCGATAGCGCGTCGGCGGTGCATACCGATACCTCTGTCGTGGTGTCTGCACCCAAAGATAGCGTGACGCCCCCTCGCCCCGCTTTCACGCTCCCTTCGCCTTATGCCTACGACGACCCGCTTCAGCCCAAGCCCCGCCCTTGGCGCGCAGCCATCAAGGTCACAGCCATCAATGCAGGCGTGCACCTCTTCGACCGCTTCGTGTTGAAAGAAGACTTTGCGAAGAGCAATTTCAAAACGATATGGGAAAATATCCGTCATGGCTTCGTTTGGGACAACGACAAGTTCTCGACCAATCTTTTTGCGCACCCCTATCACGGTAACCTCTACTTCAATGCAGCCCGTAGTAACGGCATGTCGTTCGTGCAATCCATTCCCTACGCCTTGGGCGGTAGTTTGATGTGGGAAGTGGCAGGAGAAGTTGAACCCCCAGCCTTGAACGACCTCATCGCAACGACCGTGGGTGGTATTGCCATTGGCGAGGTTACACACCGACTCTCATCGTTGGTCTATGACGACCGCACCACTGGCGGGCAACGCTTTTTGCGAGAGTTTGTCGGGACATTGCTCAACCCCATTGGCGGGCTTAATCGCATTTTGGACGGTCGGGCTTGGCGCGTGAGAGGAGACTATTATAAATACCACGACAACGAGCGTTTCCCCGTGGCATTCTCCGCCTCTGCTGGCTTCCGCTATTTGGCAGACCGAGGGGCTCTCTTCCGAGGCGAAACCCATCCCTACCTGACCCTCGACCTCACGTATGGCGATATGTTCAACTTGGAGGAAAACAAACCGTATGATGCTTTTACAGCTAATGGTACGCTCAGTTTTAGGAGCAACCAACCACTCATCAACTCGGTGCATCTCATTGGTCGCCTATGGGGCAAGAAAATTGAAACAGGTACGGATTTGCAACTGATGGCTGGACTTTTTCAGCACTTCAACTATTATGATTCCGAACCAGTGGTCGAAGGTAGCGATATCGTGCCTTATCGCATCAGCGAGGCGGCATCCTTTGGTCCTGGCTTGCTCTATCGCTTTCCAACATCGGGCGGGGTGAAGCGGTTTGAACAGCAGGTCTATGTCAATGCCGTCCTGCTCGGAGGCAGTTTGTCCGACTATTATAAAGTCATTGACCGCGACTACAACCTCGGCAGTGGTTTCTCAGCGAAGATGCACACGATTGTGGAGTTTCAAAAATATGCCCGCTTGGAAATGACAGCCGACTTCCTCCGCATCTTCACCATCAAGGGTATCGAAGACAAGGACATCTCTGGCACAGACCCCTTGCACCTCAACGTGCAAGGCAACCGCTCGACAGCCAACCTCCTCGTGTTTCGCCCCAATATATACATACACCTCAACAAACAGCTCGATCTGAACATTTCTTTCGCTGGCTATTTCCGCCGCACCAATTATAAAACCCAGCCCGATGTACGTTCCAACACTTTTGTGACGCGAATCGGATTGACATACAACCTATAAACCCACCTTTCCCCGCCTCAGGGAGAGTTTTCACTGAAACATAAAATTAGCAATAATGAACAAGTATTTTTCTCAAGCCCTTGTGGTGGCGTCCTTGATGGGTGCGCCCCTCACGGCAGTGGCAACTGTGCCAACTTCCACCATGCAATCGACCAACGACAACCCCCTCCTGCGTCCCAGCGGACTGACGTTTGGTGCGCCAAACTTCGCCAACATCAAAGAGAGCGACTATATCCCTGCCATCAAGGAAGGCATCCGCTTGCAACGTGAGGCGATTCGTGCCATTGTAAAGAACAAGCAAGAAGCCACCTTTGCCAATACCATTTTGGCTTACGAGGAGAGCGGTCGTGCGCTGGACGGCGTGACCAGTGTTTTCTTCGCCGTTAATGGTGCGCACAAGACGGAGGGAATTGTCCGCGCAGAGAAGGAGGTGATTCGCCTGCTCACCGACTTGGGCAACGAAATCTCCTTCAACGAAAAATTGTTTAAGCGCATCAAGTATGTGTATGACAACGAAAGTTCTCGTCTTACTGGTGAGGACAAGCGTCTGCTCGATGAGACTTACAAGGGCTTCGTCCGTGCAGGTGCTCTCCTCTCTCCCGAGAAAAAGAAGCGGATGGAGGCGATCAACAAACGCATTGCTCAAGTGCAACAGGAGTTTGGCACTTTGCTCCCAAAGGCTACAAACGATGCCGTTGTGTGGGTGCAGACCGAAGCCGAACTCTCGGGGTTAAGCCCAGCTGAGGTGGCACAATGCCGAAAGGACGCTGAAAGCCGTGGCGGGAAAGCCCCCTTTGCCATCGTGATCAACAATACGACGCAACAGGCTGTACTGACCAATTTGGACAACCGCACTGTGCGTGAGCGCGTCTATAACGCTTCGATCCACCGCGCCGACGGTACGAACCAAAACAACGCCTTCCCGCTTGTTGTGGAGCTGGCAAAACTTCGTGCCGAGAAGGCTGAACTGATGGGCTTCAAAGACTTTGCCTCTTTCTCCCTTGAGAAAACAATGGCGAAGAACACGGACAATGTTTATGCCTTCCTCAAAAGTCTTATCTCGGCTTATCGCCCCAAGGCTGAGGCTGAAACAAAGGCGATCGAGGCTTATGCACAGCAAACGATGGGTGCTGATTTCAAGCTCCAGCCTTACGACCGTTTCTACTATTCGGCTAAGATGAAGAAAGATGCTTTCAGCTTCTCAGAGGACGAGGTGAAGGCGTATTTTGAGGTGGACAATGTGCTCTACAATGGCGTATTTTACGCTGCCAACAAGGTGTATGGTTTGACCTTCAAGGAGCGCACCGACCTGCCCACCTATCACCCAGCGATGAAGGTCTTTGATGTGATTGACAAAGATGGTAAGCAAATTGCCCTCTTCTATTGCGATTTCTTCCGCCGTCCCACAAAGCGCGGTGGCGCTTGGATGAGTTCCTTTGCCAAGCAGAGCCATTATCGCAAGCAACAGCCTGTGATTTACAATGTGTGCAACTATGCCCAAGCCCCAGAGGGACAGCCCACGCTCCTCACATGGGACGAGGTGACAACGATGTTCCACGAGTTTGGTCACGCTCTCCACGGCATTCTTTCAAACTGTAATTACAACACGCTCAGCGGTACAGCCGTGGCGCGCGACTTTGTAGAATTGCCATCACAGTTCAACGAATATTTTGCTGCCGTACCAGAGGTGTTCAACAACTATGCGAAGCATCATCAAACAGGTGCGCCAATGCCCGAAGCCCTCAAGGAAAAGATGCTTTCTTCCTTGAACTTCCAATCTGCCTATGCCTTGGGCGAGAATTTGGCTGCCACTTGTTTGGACTTGGCTTGGCACACCCTCCCTTCTTCGCAGATTCCAAATGCCGAAGCTGCCAAAGGTTTTGAAGCCGAAGCCTTGAAAGCTGTAGGACTGTACGACACGCAAATTCCTCCCCGCTACTCCACAACTTACTTCAACCACGTTTGGGGCGGTGGCTATTCTGCGGGATATTACAGCTACCTCTGGGCAGAAGTTCTGTCGGTCAATGTGGGAGATTATTTCACTAAGCACGGTGCGCTGAACCCTGCTGTAGGTCAGGCGTTCCGCGACAAGGTGATCAGCCGCGGTAACACTGGCGATCTCCTTCAAATGTTCAGCAATTTCACAGGGCTTTCCTCGCCCGATGCCACAGCATTGCTAAAGGATAAAGGCTTGTAAGCCAATTTTCTTAACAGTACGGCTGATTTCTCCAATGAGAAATCAGCCGTACTGTTTGCCGTGAAATTTGTTCGAGAGCGCAAGGAGTAGCTTCTGCTTGCGCTGGATGAGGAGGTGGCGAGAGTTGCAACTGCTCGACTTATTCAAAATTTGATAGCTGGAACGGTGGTGCGCTCACCTTTCATACTCTCATACTGATAAGTCCCCATCTGCATAATTGGCTTACCCATGGGAACAACGATCACTTGGCGGTCATAAAATAGATTTTGACCATCTGCCAGAATATAAACGATTGGCGCAGAGAACAGACGGAAAAGATCTCCCTGATCTTCCGCCCGTGCCAACGCACCGTTATCCAGCACTTGGATAATTTCAAACTTATCTGCAAGCGTGAAAGGCTGTGGTTTTTGGGCTAAAGTGAGTTTTGCTCTGTCATCGTGGGAGGAAAACATTGCTGCAGCCATTTCCGTTTGTATGGAACGGTTTATTTTAAGAGTAAAGTACACTCCAGCAAGGAGTAACAAACATGGGATGAGAATGACGAGGAGTATGATCACTCGCTTTGTAGTGGTTTTGTTCATAAGATAATAGGTCGTGAATAAGATTGGAGGAATAGGAATAAAAACGCCTCTTGTTGGTGAATTTAATTGAAAATTCCGAAAAACGATCTGCTGGGGGAGAGAAATTTGAAGAATATCCCTTGGTTCTTCCCCCGTAGGAATATCTTTCTTTTGAGGAGACCGAAAGTGAAACTTTTGTCATATTCAAGCCGCTTGCAAGTGAGATTTTCTGAAGAAAGAGGGCTGTTTTTCGACGAAGAAGAGAGGCAGAATGCACCAGAAGTCCCCCCTGCTGAGAGAGGAGGAGGGCGGGCTTTTCGACGGGGCTTTGAGCGGATGCGTTGCCTGCCCCTGCTTGCCCTTTTCACTGCCATTTCTCAGCACAGTCCACCTTCCTACTAAAAACTTCAGCAATAATTGTTCGTTTTCAGATTTAGTTCGTACCTTTGCACTGACTTTTATGTAGCAGGGAATGGTGTGGATATCAACTCGTAGCCTCTATGATGAAAGCAAACAATGTCCTGTTGCTCTCTACACAAGTCCACTTCTAAAGGCAATTACATATACAATTTAATAAATATAGACATGAAATCTGCTGAAGGTAAACTGGGCGTCATGTGCGTCGGTTTAGGCGCAGTGACAACGACATTTATCACTGGTACACTGATGTATCGCAAGGGACTCGGGCTTCCTGGTGGCTCTGTGACACAAATGGCTAAGATTCGCGTAGGACGTGGCGAGGCTAAGCAGTACAAGAAGATGGGCGAGATTGTGGCTCTTACGGATGTAAAGGACATGATCTTCGGAGCTTGGGACCTTTTCCCCGCCAATGGTTACGAGGCGGCGGTGAATGCTGATGTGCTCAAGGCGAAAGACATCAATCCTGTGCGCGAGGAGTTGGAGGCGATTCGCCCCATTCCTGCGGCTTTCGATCCAGCCTTCGTTTCTCGTCTTGAGGGTCAGGGCAACAACATCAAGCAGGGCAACCGTCGCCAACTCGCCGACCAGCTCCGTGAGGACATCCGTGAGTTCAAGGCGAAGAACGGTTGTGATCGCATTGTGGTGCTCTGGGCTGCTTCCACGGAGAAGTACACCGAATACAACGAAGCGGTGCATGGCTCTTTGGCTACTCTTGAAGCGGCGATCGATGCCAACGACTGTGAAAACATTAGTCCTTCTATGCTCTATGCTTATGCGGCAATTAAGGAAGGAGCACCTTTCATCATGGGTGCACCCAACCTTTGCTTGGATATGCCCGCTATGTGGGAGTTGGCAGATAAGGCTGGTGTGCCCATCGCTGGTAAGGACTTCAAGACAGGACAGACTTTGTTGAAGACTGTGCTCGCACCCATGTTGCGCACACGTGCCTTGGGCTTGCAAGGCTGGTTCTCTACCAATATTCTTGGTAACCGCGACGGCGAAGTGCTCGATGCGCCAGAGAATTTCAAGACGAAGGAGGTGAGCAAACTCGGTGTGATCGACAATATCCTGAACCCAGAGGAGCAACCCGAGCTTTACGGCGAGGTGTTCCACAAGGTGCGCATCAACTACTATCCCCCACGTGGCGACAACAAGGAGGGCTGGGACAACCTCGACATCTTCGGCTGGATGGGTAAGGACTACGGAATGCAACTCAAGGTAGACTTCCTTTGCCGTGACTCCATCCTCGCTGCTCCGCTCTGCCTCGACCTCGTGGTATGTGCCGACTTGGCACTCCGTCACGGCTTGAAGGGTATTCAGAGCTGGATGAGCTTCTTCTCTAAGAGTCCGATGTTCGACTTTGCGAAGGGCGAAGAGCCTGTGCACGACCTCTTCCAGCAGTATATCATGCTGAAGAACCAAGTACGCCTCCTCGGTGGCTACGAAGCCGATGAGGAACTCGACTAAATAAAGAACAAGATAAAAGTTCAGCCCCCTCCCATCCCCCTGAGGGGCGGGAGGGGGACTTTTTTGTATGAAGAAACTATTCCTTTGTAGCCTCGTAGCCTTGTTTGCCACGCTGTCTGCAATAGCACAGAACTTAACTGGCGTTGTGATAGACGCCGAGACTGGCGAGAAGCTCCCCTTTGTCAATGTGTTTTATGCCAATGGTGCGCGCACACAAACGGACTTGGAGGGGCGATTTACCATTGCCCGCCGACAAGCCACGCTGAACATTTCGCTCATAGGCTATCAAACCAAAACCATCAAGCCTTCGGCTGAAACCAATATAGAGGTGCGTCTCAGCTCCAACACCAGAGAATTTGGCACTGCTGTGGTGAAAGGCGCGAAGCAGAAGTATAGCCGTAAGAACAACCCCGCTGTGGAGTTGATGCGCAAGGTGATTGCGGCGAAGACCAACAGCGATGTGAAACGCCACGACTTCTACAGCTACGACAAGTATTCCAAAATGGTTTTCGCCCTCAATGAGGTGAGCGACCAAACCTTCTCCCAAGACGGCATGGGGAAGTTTGCTTTTCTCAAAGACTATATCGAAACGAGCAGCGAGACGGGCAAGCGCATTCTTCCCATATCGGTGGAAGAAACGATGACCCGCGAGATTTACCGAAAGACGCCCCGCAGTGCGAAAAGTATCATCACGGGTAAACGTCAAAATGGGGTTAATGATCTCATCAACACGGGCGACATTTTGAACACCTTCCTCAAAGAAGTTTTCACCGATGTGAACATCTATGAGGACGAGGTGCGTCTCTTGCAGTACCCTTTCACGAGTCCCATCTCCTCTAAGACTGCCATTAGTTTTTACCGCTACTTCATCGAGGATACCGTGATGATAGGTAAAGACAAGACGATCCATCTCACTTTCACGCCTAACAATCCGCAAGACTTTGGTTTTAGTGGCGATCTCTATATCATGGCGGATAGCAGCTACCGTGTGCGCCGTGCGGACCTCGGCATTCCTGTACGCAGTGATGTGAACTACGTGGAGCGGATGAACATTTATCAAGACTTCGAGCAGTTGCCATCGGGCGAGCAGGTATTGACCTATGACGATATGGTGGTTCAGCTGAAGTTGGCTTCTTTCATTCAAAAATTGCAGGTGCGTCGCACGACCGACTATTCTAATTTTTCCTTAGCGCCTATCCCTGACAAAACTTTCCACTTCAGGGGCGATTCCCGTATGGAAGCCAATGCGATGATGCGAGGGGCGGAGTTTTGGAATGAGGTGCGCTCTGAGAATCTCAGTAAGAGCGAGGAGGACATGGACCTCTTGGTCAAGAGTTTGCAAAACGTCAAGGGTTTCAAGACAGCCCTCTTTGTGGTGAAAGCATTCATCGAGAATTTTGTTGAAACCTCCCTCGATCCCAAGAAGCCGTCGAAAGTGGACATTGGACCTGTGAACACGATTATTTCGCAGAGCAAGGTGGAGGGTTTGCGCCTACGTGCGTCGGCACAAACTACGGCTTTCCTCGATCCGCACTTCTTTGCCAAGGGCTATATCGCCTATGGCTTCCGCGACAATCGTTGGAAGGGAATGGGCGAAGTGACCTACTCCTTTAATAAGAAAGCCTACTTGCCGAGAGAGTTTCCTGTGAACAACCTCACACTCCACTATGAGAATGACATCATGTCGGCTTCCGACCAGTTCATTCCTACGGACAAGGACAATGTGTTCACCTCTTTCAAGTGGACGAACAGCGACCATATGCTCTACAACGAGATGTGGCGACTGAACTGGGACAGAGAGTGGGAAAACGGTTTGCGCTTCAACGCCCAACTCCGCACCCAGAAGACGGAAGCAGCAGGCCCACTCTTCTACCAAAGCCTCAATTTGAGTGGTCCAACGCAACTGCATGCCGACCATATCCCCTATATCCGTACGACAGACTTCACTGCCAGTCTCCGCTATCAGCCTGGTGCAACGTTCATCAACACGAAGCAACGACGCATAGCCGTGAACAACGACGCCCCCATCTATTCGTTGTCGCACACCGTGGGCTTAGATGGCGTCTTGGGAAGTCAGTACACCTACAACCTCACGGAGGCAGGTATCTACAAGCGTCTTTGGCTCGGCTCTTGGGGCAAGATGGATTTCTATCTTAAGGGTGGCGCACAATGGAATAAAGTGCCATTTCCTCTGCTCATCGTGCCAGCGGCGAACCTCTCCTATATTATGGAGGATTACACGTTCAACCTCATCGACAATATGGAGTTCCTGAACGACCGTTATGCGTCGCTCATTTACGGTTGGGACTTGAACGGTAAAATCTTCAACCGCATCCCCTTGGTTAAGCATCTCAAGTGGCGCGAATATATAGGTGTGAATGTGCTTTGGGGACAGCTCACAGATAAGAATAACCCTTGGAAAAATCCCAACGACCGCTCGTTGCTCTATTTCCCAGGTACGTTCAATGCCGACGGCTCATTCAGCTATTTGTCCTCCCCTATGGATCCCAAAACGCCATACGTAGAGGCAATTATTGGTGTGCACAACATCTTTAAGATTTTCCACATACAATACGTGCGCCGTCTGACCTATCTCGACAATCCCGACACGAAGCGCTGGGGCATTCGCTTTATGTTCCGTGTCACGTTCTAACATTCTGGAGTTTCCTCTCTCTGTTAAAGTGAGAGGAAACTCCTTTTGTTTTGCTCGGGAGCGCATCCAGAAGAAACGTTTCCCCGCCCTTAGAAAGGACAAATCACAAACAAGGGCGTGTGACAAAGCCGTCTAAAGTTTCGGAAGTGCCTACAATTTTCCTAACTTTGCGGAGGGATTTTTGGCT
>JBHAFO010000100.1:0-4388 GCA_041856145.1 Alloprevotella sp. | reverse complement strand
TGCCTCGAATGAATAAGAAGATGAGCTTACACACTTTTGAGGACACTACCCTCGAGCTTAGCTCAAGCACGCGGGGAAATTATATACCTACTGACCTTCAAGGAACAAGGCTTCGGATTCAACCTATTTATATACAAAGAAAAATCGTTGTAAAACCTTGATTTTACAACGATTATCTGCTTTTTGAAGGCTAACTTAAAGACCCTTATGAAGTCCTTTTGAAACCTCCTTGCGGTATGGACGGGACTCGAACCCGCGACCCCCTGCGTGACAGGCAGGTATTCTAACCAACTGAACTACCACACCATTGGTTTAACGATGCAAAAGTAGACAATTTATTCCATACCGCCAAATGTTTGACGAATATTTTTCGGCTAAAGCCGTGTGCTCATTGCTTCGAGGGGCTTCCTGTCGGTGTAACGCTCGGAGGGCTTGCCTTTGTCGGCGGAGGGATAACCGCAGGGGAAATAGCCCAAGATGGTGTAGCCTGCCGTTTCGGGAAAAGCCTGCGAGAAGACTTCGGGGTCGAAGTTGCCAATCCAAGTTGTGCCCAAGCCTTGATCGGTGGCTGCGAGCATGAGGTGTGTAGCAGCGATGCAGGCATCGATTTCAGCGTGGTTGTGGCTGTCGTAACGGCGCACCCAAGCGTCTTCCGTGCGATAGCCCACAATGAAAGTGATGGGCGCACCAAAGTTGTATTTGGAGATAGCATTCAGTCGCGCCTTGGCTTCCTCGCTCGCCACCACCCATACGAACCAAGGTTGTTTATTAACTGCTGAAGGAGCAATGCGCACGGCTTCGAGAATGGCTGTCATCTTCTCTGCTTCCACCTCGCGGGCTTCAAAACCACGGGCACTATAGCGCTGTTGGGCTAAGGATAAGAAATCGGTTATAGTTTGCGGTGTTTATAATAGGGAGTCTGCTTATTGTTTTGTGAATAAGCATTGTGGTGAAAAGTGTTAGGATATTCGGTCTGCAAGACATGCCTTGAGGCTGTTATACAGGCGTATGAAAAGACGATGTAGGCAGGCTCGGGCTGAGCGTCTGCCGATAATGATTGCAAGAAATGCGGTCAGTCAAATTCCTTTATCCTATTGCTCGTAAATCATTATCGCGAATGCTCGGACTGAGCCTACCTACAACGCTTGCGAGAGGGCATGGTGTGAAAACAAGGAGATTACTTGCGCTTCGCCTTGGAAGTGTTCGATTTTTTGGTGGTTGTCGTAGACTTCTTGGGCGTGCTTGTTTTCTGCGCATCGCTGGCTGGAGCGTTGGCGATGGGCAATGCCACTCTTGGTGCATACTTCTCTCGTACCTCGGGGAGGGCTTTCTGAAGTTTGGAGATGCGGGTGTCGTCGCTGGGGTGGGTGCTCATAATCTCGGGAGTGGTCGTTGTGCTACCCTCGCTCATGCGTTGCCAGAATTGCGTGGCAGCTTCGGGGTTGTACCCTGCAATGGTCATCAACACCAATCCCATATAGTCTGCCTCCGTTTCGTGCTTGCGAGAGAAAGGTAGCATTACGCCGTATTGTGCGCCAAGCCCATAAACCTGCGAAGCGATGGCTTGCGTGGCTTGACTGCTTCCGTTGAGTGCCAAGCCCAAGGCTGTACCACCATACTGCGCCAACACCTGCTGGCTCATACGCTCGTTACTGTGCTTTGCCACAGCGTGTGCCACTTCATGTCCCAGCACCACTGCCAAATCGTCGTCCGTCTTGACATATTTCAAGATGCCTTCGTAAACCACAATCTTGCCTCCAGGCATACAGAAAGCATTGACATTATCGTCCTTGACGAGGTTGAATTCCCAACTATAGTTCTGCAACTCGCTCTCCATACCATTCTGGCGGAGATAATTCTCGGTGGCAGCAGCGATACGCTTGCCCACACGTTCAACCATCGCCGCTGAGGCTGTTCCCTTGATGGGCGTGGCTTTGGACATGTAGCTTTGGTATTGCGTCAAGCTCGATGTCAGAACATCTGCGTTGGACACAAGGTTCATCTGCTTACGCCCCGTGATGGGCACAGAGGAGCAGGCTGTGAAAAGAAGGGTTGCCAGTGTGGCAACAAGTATAGATGATTTCTTCATAATCGTATTTGAAAAATTATTTTACGTTGAGCGTGACACTCTCGCTATAGCCCACAAATTCGGGGGCATAGACGCTCTGCAAACGGGCAGGGGCTGCGGTGAAACGTCCTGCGCGGTCTGTGCGGAAAGTGGTCGTAAGGCGGTAATGCCCTTTGCGGAGATGCTCGATGAAATAGTCGTTGGAAGCATCATGCACCACGCAGTACATTGCCCCGACTTCTGTCCAACGATAGCCAGACAAAGGGTCTGTCGGTGCTAAACCTGCTGGGCGTGGCGCACGGAGGGAGATGAAGTCGAAATCGCGGGAGGCACTGATGTTGTAAACAGCCCTTACCTCTTCGCCTCGACCAAGGGCTTCGCCAGCCTTCACACGCACCCAGCCGTCTTTGCCTTGACGCTCAAAGAAGCGTTCCACGGCGAGTTCGGATGCCGATGCGGTGAGCGTGGACGCAGGAGCTGAGCTGATGGCATAGACTGTGCCCCAAGCAAAACCTTCGTCGCTCTTGTCGATGCGTACCTCCGTGGCAGAAGTGTCATAGTTGGCACGACCATAGCCTGCCAAGCCTTTCTGCGGATGTGTGGGGCTTTGGTCGGTGGGGTTGGGCAGTGCCTTGTTGTCTTTCCGCGCCGTGACGTGTAAAGGATCAGCCGTGGTAGAGAGCGTAGCAGGCTGTTTGCCCGCACCACGACCAAGGAGGGCATAAATAGCCTCCATCGTTGTTTCGGTCGTGTTCCAATGCTCGCCACGCTTGCTCTGAAGTAGCCACAAGCGGAGTTCTTCCAATGCCTTGTCCTCGGGCTTCAAGCGTTGCAAGGCTTCGATGGCAGCAACCTGTGTGCTGATGCCATATTGCGAAGAGGAGAACCTCGTGCGATAGGAGTCGAAGTAGCGTCCCATCTCTACCGTCGCCACGGTGTGTTCCAGCAGACTTTGGAGGGCGAGGTTGGCAAGCTGGTCTTCATTCAAGATTGCCAAAGTCACAGCAGCCTTTGCCTTGCGTTCCATGTTGAGTGTGGAGAGTTCCTGCTTCAGATGGCGGAGCAAAATAGCGGTCGATGCTGGGAGCTTCTTCACTCCCATTTCTTTCGCCAAGGCACAAAGGTACAAATAGTCCAAATGATAATAGCTGAGGACAAACTGTTTTTTCTTCAGGTCCTCTTGGAGATCATTCTCCAAATAGTTGAGGGCAGAGATAATGCGCTCATCAGCCGACTTTTCGTCCGTGAGCAGGCGCAGACGCAGGAGGGCAGAAGTGATGTTGAGCGTTGTCCAAGGATTGCTATCCATGCCCTGATACCACGGCCAACCGCCATCGACATTCTGCAAAGCCTGCAATTTGTTCAAAGCCTCGGCAGAGCGTGCTGGATAGGTGTGTTCGTCAAAGAGGGTTTGCAACTTGGCTGTGCGTTCAGCCTCCTTGTTTGCCAACGGACTCCATGGCGTTTCGTCAATGAGCAACTGGCGCAAATCCTCGTTCTGACGCAAGCGTTCGCTCCAAGCGGCTGTCGTTTCCTTGTCTTCCTTGGCAAGGGCAGAGAGGGCGGGGTTCTGTTGCAAGAGATGGTGTGCCAAGGTGGAAGCGTGATACTGCCCGAGCCAATCTTCGGCATTCCTTGGATTCACTTTATAGACGAAAGGCAGGGCTGCTGCCACTTGCCAAAGGGCATTGTTCGTCACTTCGACCACCAAACGGCGGTGGTTAGCATCCTTTGGCCAAAGGTCGGTCAAAGGCACTGTCGTACTTGTGCGCCCACGGAGGGTGAAAGGCATGGTGCGTACCACCTCTTCCCGATCGGCAAGTATGGGTAAAATATGTTCCTCCCCATCGCTGAAGTTCTTGCCCTCTGCCACCAAACGCACCACGATACCATCGGCTTTCGGCGTGTCGATGAAGAAAGCATAGTTACCGCCTTTGCCAGCTTCGACCTCAAAGCGTTGCGTTTCGCTATGCACCTCTTTGAGCGTCTGCGCATCGAGGAGAATGAGGCGCAACTGCCCCTTGGCTTTCTCTTGAGAGAGGTTGGCAATTGTGGCAGGAATTTCTGTGCGGTCGCCCTCACGGAGGAAACGGGGCAGGGCAGGCGTGAGTGTGAACTCCTTGCGCGCCACGATGCGCTCGGTGTGCTTCACAAAGTTCACATCAGCATCGTGTGCCAAGCCGTAGAAGTTCCAAGTCGTGGTACTCTCCGGTAGGCGGAAACGGAGCACAGCCTCGCCCTTATCGTTGGTCTGCAAAGAGGGGAAGAAGAAAGCTGTTTCGGCAAAATTGCGACGCACCTCGAGGGGTTTCTCCGCCTT
>JBHAFO010000099.1:0-3352 GCA_041856145.1 Alloprevotella sp. | reverse complement strand
GCATCTTTGTCGAGGCTGCGAAGTTCCGAGGCGAGCCACTCGACCATACCCTCCTGCATGGTCCTCCCGGATTGGGAAAAACCACGCTCTCCAACATTATTGCCAATGAGCTGGGCGTTGGTTTCAAAGTGACCTCGGGGCCCGTGTTGGACAAGCCGGGCGATTTGGCAGGCTTGCTCACAAGTCTTGAACCGCACGATGTGTTGTTTATTGACGAGATACACCGCTTACAACCCGTCGTGGAGGAATATCTTTATAGTGCGATGGAAGATTATCGCATCGACATTATGCTCGATCGAGGCGCAGCCGCACGTTCCATTCAGATAGACCTCAATCCCTTTACCTTGGTGGGAGCGACCACACGAAGCGGTTTGCTCACAGCTCCTCTGCGGGCGCGCTTTGGCATCAACCTACATTTAGAATATTACGATGCGGGCACACTTTGCACAATCATAGAGCGCTCGGCAGGCATCTTGGGCGTACCGATCGATGGTCGTGCAGCCGCAGAAATTGCAGGACGCAGTCGTGGCACACCACGTATCGCCAACGCTCTCCTCCGCCGTGTACGCGACTTTGCACAAGTCAAGGGCACGGGACGCATCGACCTTGAGATTGCACGCATTGCCCTAACAGCTCTGAACATAGACACCTATGGTTTGGACGAGATCGACAATAAGATTTTGAGCGTCATCATCGACAAATTCAAAGGCGGCCCTGTGGGGATTTCCACGATAGCCACCGCCATTGGCGAGGATGCGGGTACTGTCGAAGAAGTCTATGAACCATTCCTTATTAAAGAGGGTTTCATTCGGCGCACGCCCCGTGGTCGTGAAGCGACCGAGCTGGCTTATCAACACCTCAAGCGCGACCTCCCTCACGCAGTGCCGGGAATGGACAGTTTGTTTTGAGGGCGCAATAATTTTGGAACAGATGATCACATACAATACTATAGATGTAAAGATGCCTCGCATCTCTCGGAGAGAGACAAGTGCTTGGGTGCGTCGGGTGGCAGAAGCGCACGGAAAACGTGTGGGCGATATTGCCTATATATTCTGCAACGATGAGAAAATTTTGGAAGTCAATCGCCAATATCTCCAGCACGACTACTACACCGACATCATCACTTTCGACTATTGTGAGGGCGACCGCCTCTCTGGCGACCTCTTCATCTCGCTCGATACCGTGCGCTCCAATGCCGAAGAGCAGGGCGTGACGTATGACGAAGAGTTGTATCGTGTCATCATCCACGGCATTCTCCACCTTTGTGGCATCGACGACAAAGCACCAGGCGCACGCCAAGTGATGGAAGCCGAGGAGAACAAAGCCCTCGCCCTGCGACAACAATAAAATACGCATCTCCTTCCCTCCCTCAGAGGGCAAGGAGGTGTCTTGTCTATATATAATCCTATCAAATCCCCCTTGTTATGAAACTTCTTCTTCTTGGAAATGGTGGCCGTGAACATGCTTTGGCGTGGAAAATAGCGCAAAGCAACCGCATTGAAAAGCTCTTTATTGCTCCTGGCAACGCAGGTACAGCACTCGTAGGGCAGAACGTCCCCATCGCAACGACCGACTTTGAGGGCTTGGCAACCTTTGTGACAAACGAGGGGGTGGATATGATTGTCGTAGGCCCTGAAGCTCCTTTGGTAGCAGGCGTTTACGATTTCTTCAAAACGCACCCCACGCTGTCACATATCCCAGTGATTGGTCCTTCAAAAGCAGGGGCTGTGTTGGAGGGATCTAAGGACTTCGCCAAAGCCTTTATGCTTCGTCACGGTATTCCAACCGCAGGCTATGCCACTTTCGATGGGACACAGTTGGCAGAGGCAAAGGCTTTTTTGCGCACCCTGCCTGCCCCTTATGTGCTGAAAGCCGATGGACTTTGCGCAGGTAAGGGCGTGATCATCGTAGACAGTTTAGCAGAGGCAGAGGCAGAACTCGAGGAGATGCTCGGCGGTCGCTTCGGCGAAGCATCAGCCCGTGTGGTGATTGAGGAGTTTATGACAGGCGTTGAATGTAGCGTCTTTGCTATCACAGATGGCACAAACTATCAAATCTTGCCCGAGGCGAAGGATTACAAGCGTATAGGTGAAGGCGACACAGGGCTTAACACTGGAGGCATGGGATCAGTATCGCCCGTTCCTTTTGCCACCGAGGCGTGGAAAGCGCAGGTGGAGCAAGAAATTGTGCGTCCTACTGTCGACGGTTTGCGAAAGGAGGGTATCGACTACAAAGGCTTTATCTTCTTTGGACTCATCAACACTTCGGAAGGCCCGAAGGTCATTGAATACAACTGCCGTATGGGCGACCCCGAAACTGAGACCGTGATGCTGCGCCTAAAGAGCGACTTGGTCGATTTGTTCGAGGGTGTTGCCGAAGGAAACATCGCTGAGCGTAAAGTCACGTTCGACGAGCGGGCTGCCGTGTGCGTCATGTTGGTATCGGGCGGTTATCCTGGCGACTATCGCAAAGGCTTACCCATTGCGCAAAGCACCGTCGAGGGAAGCGTGGTCTTCCATGCAGGTACGACTATCAAGGATGGCGTACTCGTCACAGACGGTGGCCGTGTCATTGCCGTGAGTTCTTATGGCACGACGGCACGTGAGGCGTTGGCGCAGTCGATGCAAGGTGCAGAACAGATCAGCTTTGAAGGAAAATACTTCCGCCGAGACATCGGTCTTGACATCTTATAGCCGTCACTTTTTCATCAGAGCTTAGAGAACGCAGTAGCTTTATTCAGCAAGAACCCTCAGTGATGTCTTATCCTTCTCACAGATCTACCCGACAGCGCATTGCCACAAATCCCTATTTGGTGGTATGGGTGATGCTGTGCGCCACCTTCGTGTGGAATCTGCCTGCGGTCACCGACCTTTGGCGATGGGCAGGATTTGGCGTGGCGTGCGCCTCCACACTTTTGATCATGGAGTGGAACAACCGCGCCTCCCTTTTGCGGGTGCGCTCTCGCATGACAAGTTCGTCCTTCCTCTTCTTGCTGACGCTCTTCCCACAACTGCACCAATTCGGTGCGCCCCTTTTGGTCATGTTCGGAGGCTTGTTCATCCTTTTCCTCCTCTGCCAAACCTATCATTTCCATAAGCCTGAGGGCTATGTCTTCCACGCATTTCTCATTCTCTCCCTTTGCAGTTTTGCCTATCCCCCCTTGGTGTTTTTCGCTGGGGCTTTGTGGATTTATCTGATCCTCTTCCTACGGGCATTTACAGTGCGCACCTTTTTCAGTAGTCTGCTTGGTCTGCTCCTGCCCTACGTATATGTAGTAGCTTATGAGGCTTGGAAAGGAAGTTTGGAGGAGGTGATCGCTTTCAACTTTGCCCACTTCCTCCCCGATGCACCG
>JBHAFO010000098.1:0-4743 GCA_041856145.1 Alloprevotella sp. | reverse complement strand
TCGATGGCTGCTACCCAAAGCGTCACGTCGTCCGAGGGAAACACCTTTTTCAAATGTTCTATGCCTTGTTCGGAAGCGATCACCGCACAGAGGTGCAAAGTCTTAGGAAGTCCTGCCTCTGTGAAGGCTTTGTAAGCCAACTCGAAACTTCCGCCAGTGGCAAGCATTGGGTCTACGAGAATGAAAGTCGTTCCATCCAAATGTGGCGACGCCATATATTCCAAACGGATGGTCACTTCGCTGGTTTTGCCAGCCTCCTTGTTTTTCCCCTCCTCGCGGTAAGCGGCAACAAATGCGGAGTTTGCCCCATCGAACACATCGAGAAAACCCTCGTGCAATGCCAGTCCTGCACGCAAGACTGTACCTATGACCACATCGTCATCTATCGTTGGAACGCCTTTAACGCCGAGAGGAGTCTGAACTGTTTTGGGAGAATAATTAAGCGTACGACTTACTTCATAAGCCATAGCATGACCAATACGCTTAAGGTTGTTGCGGAAAAGTCCGCGGTGTTGCTGAATGTTCACATCGCGCAGTTGCGCCATGTAGTTGTTGATGGCTGAACTCTGAGAGCCAAGGTCAATTACTTTCATAGGAACATAGTTGGTGGAGTCTGCCTATGTCACTGCGGAGAAGCCTTTTTCTCCGAGCTAAGCCTTAGGCAGTGACAGCAACTTGCTATCTTGGCAAATTTACAACATTGCCCCGTTGCAACCAAATGATTACCCCCGATTTTTGCTACAATACAAAAACTATCAGTTCCTTCCCGTTCTATCTTTGCCAACAGGAAAGAAAAAAGTATCTTTACCTTTCAAATAAAAGAGTTGCAATATGAACAAGCCCTTTTTCACGGTGATGGTTCCTGTGTATAACGCAGAAAAATATCTCGATGAGTGTTTCAACAGTATTATTACCCAAGATTTTGAGGATTTTGAGGTAGTGCTTATAGACGATGGAAGCACTGATAATTCTGGTGCGATGTGTGACGCTTATGCTAACAAGCACCACAATGTCTATGTTCAGCATATAGAGAATAGCGGAGAAATTGGTGCTCGCCGTGCATGTATTGCTGCAGCAAAAGGAGAATGGCTTTGCTTCGTTGATGCAGACGATTATTATTTCCCTGGCTCCTTGAGGAAATTCTACGAGGTCATTCAGAACTATGATACTGATATGGTTATTGGTCGCCTTGGAGAGAATTACTCACAGCCTCGAACAATCGAAGAGTATCGCCAATGGCTCTTCTCTGGGGAGAAGTTCCATCCAGGCGTCATTGCAACCGCTGTTCGAAGTGATTTATACAACGAAGATGTTTTAGATATCCCTCGAACAGTAAAGAAGGGACCAGATTTTATTATAAATATACGACTCTCGTTCCGCACAAACAAGGTGCCACGCATCCTTGATGAACTCATTTATTTTTATCGTTCAACCCCAACAAGTATTATTGCCAACAATCCTCCATCGATACCCTTGGCAAAACTTTTCAAAGAGCATCTCAAAAAATCTTTTCCTGAAGGAGAATATAAGAAGTATTTACCTTTCATAGTCGCAAATGCGGAGAGAGATATCACTCGAATGGCTTACGCACGCACACTTCCTAAGAACTGGCAAGACGACCCACTCATCCAAGAGTGGCTACAAGAAGCCCAAAGCATCAACTATCAGTTTGGATGGCGTGTAGCCACCTTGTTCAAGATACGCTCTCCTTTCTTACATAATAGTTTCGTCAATATCTGGCGCATTATAAATCGCATCCAAGCTCTTTTTTCTCGGTAGTTTTTATAATAGCACGCCCATTCTGAAGAATGGGCGTGCTATTTATTTTGCTTTTCTTCCCCAAGAAATATGTACCTTTGCACCTTGGTTGTCAATTCACCGCTTTGAAAACAGAAACTATTATGATAAATACACCCTATGATGTCGTGCAGAAGACTTATGGCATGGCATTGAAAAAATTTCATACGCCTTTCGTAAAACTTTTTGTGCTGGGAATGTTGGCTGGGGTCTATATCGCGATGGGCGGTTTACTCTCTTCGATGGCAGCAGGAGGCTTGGCTGGCGTTGGAGAGCTGAATCCGATTGTGCCAAAGTTGGTCAGCGGAATGACTTTCCCCGTAGGACTTTTGTTGGTGATACTCGTGGGCGCAGAGCTTTTCACGGGCAACACGGCTTATCTGATGCCTGCTACGATTAAAGGCATCGTGCCCCGCACTTATTTCTTGAAGAACTGGACAATCGTCTATATCGCCAATCTGATAGGGGCATTGCTCTTCGATTATTTTCTGGTCTATCAAGCCGACATTCTGCACCATGAAGCCTATCAACACTATATCACCCATGTGGCAGAGTATAAGACTTCGTTGCCTTGGGAGCAGGTGTTTCTGCGTGGTGTCGGCGCCAACTGGATGGTTTGCTTAGCTGTTTGGTTGGGCTTCTCCTCTAAGAGTATGGCGGGGCAGGTCATGGGGATTTGGTGGCCAGTGATGGCGTTTGTGACGATAGGCTTCGAGCACTCTGTAGCCAATATGTTCTATATTCCAACGGGTATGCTCTACGGCGCAGACGTCTCGGTGAGTGATTTTGTACTGAACAACCTCATACCTTCGACCCTTGGCAATATCGTTGGAGGCGGGCTTTTGGTGGGTTGCCTCTATGGCTATTTCTTCAAAGGGGAAGCGACGCACTGACACGTTGCCTGCTTGTTCATACAATAATAATCCCTGCTTATGCACATCGCATAAGCAGGGATTATTATTAAAAGGGGAAAATTATGCCTGCTGTTCAAAGGCAGTACGGATGCGTTGTGCGATATCTGACATCTCCTCTGCTGAGAGCGAGAGCTTTTTCTTGCCGAAATCCATATCCACTTCGGCTTGCAAGGGGGCGAGATGAACATGCACGTGGTCTACTTCTAAACCCATCACGGCAACGCCTACTTTCTTGCAGGGAAACACTTCCTTGATCGCCTTTGCCATGCGCTTTGAGAAAGCCATGATATCAGCCAACTCAGCGTCGGAGAGGTCGAAGAAGTAATCTTCCTCACGCTTTGTTACTACGAGAACGTGTCCACGAGTTACGGGGTGGATGTCCAAAAAGGCATAGTGGCGGTCGTCCTCCCCACAGCAGTAAGAGGGGATTTCGCCTTTGATGATACGAGAAAAGAGTGTCATAGCACCGAACTTTTATGTTAGGAAAACAAATGGCAGTTAGCCTACTGAGATTGAAAGCACTTCGAGTTCCACCTCGCCTTGAGGAATCTTCACCTTGGCAACTTCGCCCACCTTCTTGCCCAAAAGTCCTTGCGCAATGGGGGTTTGTGAAGAGATCTTACCCTCACGGAGATTTGCCTCGCTCTCGCTGACAATCGTGTACTTCATCACTGCACCCGTGCGCACGTTCTTCATCTCCACAGTGGTGAGGATCTGAACGCTATCGCTCTTCAACTGCGATGGGTCAATGATTTTCGCTTCGGCAATCACCAACTTCAGTTGGTTGATCTTCATTTCGAGCAGAGCCTGTGCCTCCTTGGCAGCTTCGTACTCACTATTCTCTGAAAGGTCGCCCTTATCACGCGCTTCAGCAATAGCGGCAGAAGCGGCAGGACGATCCGTAAACTCCATAGTTCGGAGCTGAGCCACGAGTTTGTCGTAGCCCTCTTGGGTCATATAAGCCATGATTATTACTTATTGTATGTTATGATTTTATCTTACTATGCGCAAAAAAAGAAAAGGCACTCCGCCAATGATTTTACACGGAGACCTTCCTTTTTCTAATTGATGGTGCAAAGATACAACTTTATTTATGATTGTCATTGCAATGTGCCGACAAATAGGCACAACATCGATAGAAGGACTAAGAAAAGGTCGAATGCCTTGGAACGGAGGTTCTTCTCGTGGAAGATCCAAGCCCCAAAGGCGAAAGAAACAAGTACACTGCCCCGACGCACCATAGAGACAACAGAGATCATCGCCTCTGGCGAAGAGAGGGCATAGTAATATGCCAAGTCTGCCAAGGTGAGAAAGAGGGAAATGAGGGGGATGCTCCAATGCCAGTGAAAGGCAGTGTTTGTTTTGCGCTTGGGCCACCATAGGAAAAGCAAGACGCAAAGCATCATTCCTGCTTGATAGAGATTGAACCAGCCTTGGACAAACAATTTATCCATCCCTACTCCGCCTTGCTCCACAGGCATCATGAGGAATTTGTCATACAGCCCACTCGCAGAACCAAACATTGCTGCTAAAAGAAGTAGCAATATCCAGCGGTTGTGGGCGAATCGTATGCCTTCTTTTTTGCCCGAACGGCTGAGCAGATAAAGGCCCAGTAATGCGAGGCATACACCCAACCATTGCCAAAGGTTCAATCTCTCGCCATAAATAAGCAATGCGCCAACAAGGGTCATTACTGGTCGCAGAGCGTTGATAGGTCCTACGATAGTGATGGGCAATTGCTTGATGGCGTAGTAGCCACAGATCCAGCAAGAGAGGACGATCACAGCCTTCAATATGGCATACTTGTGCCACGCCCAACTGCCTGCGGGGAGATAGAAAGGCTGTTCTGTATCTATCCACCCTATTGCTGAACCGACAATCAGCGGAAGAAAGAACAACGAGCAGAACACCGTATTGAGAAAAAGTACGGGGATCACGGCATTGCCTTTCAGGGCTTGTTTCTTGAAGACATCGTAAAATCCCAAGAGGGAAGCAGAAAGGAGGGCGAGGAATATCCACATAGTTCAATAGG
>JBHAFO010000097.1:0-6350 GCA_041856145.1 Alloprevotella sp. | reverse complement strand
CTTTTTCAAGAAAGGCAGACAATTCTGAAATCAGCATAGACATACCGAGCACATCCCAGTAACCCGTTGCGATTTGTATGTTTGTGATTCCTTTCTCAGCGATACACTTCTTGAGATAGGTTGCCATAGAAAGGCTCTCAGAAGAGTTGTCAATGAGTAGATTGTGGGGCAGTGATTCAGACATAGTGTTTCGTTTATATCCAATAGACCTATGAGAAAGGGCGAGCTTGCCTGCGTTTTTTCACTCCTGACCAACCTGCTGTTCTTCCCAAGCCTCCCATTCTTTGAGGGCTTCCTGCCAGTCGGTGGCTTCGCCCGTTGCCAATGCCTCTTGCTCTCGGAGGGCAACATCTCGTGCTTTGTCTCTTGCCCGCTTGGCTTTCATAGCTTCGATGGTGGCATCGTCAAGAATATGGATAGCCCCACGGTCTATGGCAGCTTGCAACTCCTCCTCGCCAAAAGCCTTGCCTGGCGTGTTAAAGTCCGAGATGTTGAATTCGTAATTAACCCTTAGATCGTGGCGCACCAACTTCTGTTGTGCCCGATTGCCAGCATTTTTGAGGCGGAGGAGCTTACCGATTTTCACTATCTCGCTCGCTGAGAATTTGTTGCGTCCCATATTTTCCTAAATCTGTCGTTTGTCAATACTGCCTACAAAGATACATTTTTCTTTTTAGTGTTAAAACTGCCTTACGACCTACATTACTCTAAAGAAAGGCGTATCTTTGCGCTATATTATTACTTTCTAAAAGCGCATAGCTCTATGAAAAAAACATTACTCTCATTCCTATGTTTGGCGCTCAGCACAGCCGTATTGGCGCAAACCGCTGCCGTGAAGCAATACTACTCGGCTGCTAATAAGGAGAAAGGGGCACAGCTCAAAACTGCCCTTTACAAAATCATCAACAAGCATACGCAACGCTCGTACAAACAGCTCTGGAGCGATTTTTCCTCAACCGACCGCCGTGCAGATGGCAAGGTTTGGGACATGTACTCCAACAAGACGAACTACGAGATGCAAGGCTCGGCACAAGGCGCTCAGTACAGCAAAGAGGGAGATGCCTATAACCGTGAACACTCCTTCCCTAAAAGTTGGTTCAATGACGGCTACCCGATGTACACCGACCTCTTCCACCTCTACCCCGTAGATGGCTACATCAATGGTCGTCGTAGCAATTATCCTTTTGGAGAGACAGATGGTAACATTTACAAGTCGTCGGGCGATTTCAGTAAGCTGGGGGCGTGTAAAACTCCGGGCTACACGGGCACGGTGTTTGAGCCTAACGACGAATATAAAGGCGACCTTGCCCGCACCTATTTCTATATGGTGACTGCCTACGAAGCGCAGATTCCAAACTGGAAAGGGGCAGACGGGGCAAAAGCAACGCTTGACGGCAAAACTTATCCTGGACTCTCGTCTTGGCAACTGCAGATGCTGTTGCGCTGGGCTAAGGAAGATACCGTGAGCACAAAGGAGCGTGAGCGCAACAATGCCGTTTATGCGATTCAGAAGAACCGCAATCCCTTTATCGACTATCCGGGCTTGGAAGTTTATGTATGGGGCGATAGCACTGCTGTGAGCGTAGACCTTTTGGCATATACCAATCCTTATTCAGGCAAGGTGGACACCACGCCAATCGACTCTTCCCTCATCAATCCTAAGGACACGATCACCGTTATTCCAACCCCTGGAGATTCGACTTCAAATGGTAGTGCAGGTTTGAGCGATAGCTATGTGTTGGTGACCTCAGCTACCGACTTGGTGGAAGGAAAGCACTATATCATAGCCAATCCGACCTATAGCAGAGTGATCGGCTCCAACCAGGGCTCATACTTCAACTATGTTGAGGCGATGGTGGATGCGAATGGTGTTACTTTCAGCAACGACCCTGACGAAGTAACTGTGCTCACACTGCGCAAAAATGGCAGTAACTATGCTTTCGAGGTGAGCACCAATAAATACTTGGGCTATGGCACAAGGAACAGCCTGACTATCGACAGTGTCAATACAGGCGAGGCTATTCAATGGCAGGTAGTATTCTTGGCAGACGGCACGCACTCTATCCAACACGTGCCCACCTCCCGTCTCATCCGTTACAACCACTCTTCTCCCCGTTTCTCCACCTATCTTTCGGGACAGCTCCCTGCTTTGCTTTACGTGGAGAATGCAAGTGTAACTGGTATAGGCACTGTGCTTCGTCCCCAAGAGGTGGAGCGCAAAAATGCTACAGGGCTTTACGACCTCTCAGGACGTCGCACGAATGCCAAACGTGGCATCGTCATTCGCAACGGTCAGAAAGAAATGCTGAAATAGGCGTAGACTAATTGTTTTAGTTCTGACATAGAACGGTTTATTATTCACAAAAATATCCCCTTGACGCAACACGTGGTTGTGTCGAGGGGATATTTTTTGGGTGGGGCTACTTGTCAGCCCATTCCTTAGTTCGTGAACCAACTGGTGATGGTTACAAAAGTTTCAACTTCAGAGTTCGCAAACGCCATTGGTGCAACCACCGCGCTGTTTACCCTTTTGGGGAGCGAGCGTCTGTCCCTCGAGGAGGGTTTCCAGGCGTTGAGCAACCTCTTCGTAGGTGGCATGTCCTTCCTCGATGCGGGTCTTCGTGCCGTTATCCTCGTAGCACAGCGTGGGATAAACATCGGCATAATCGTCTACAAGCACGAAATTTTGTTCCACAGCCGTTGCCACATCTTCGGAGCGATAGGCAGTGAGGAAACGCTCTGCATCCAAGCCGAAACGCTCCGCCAGGTCTGTGAACAAAGTCTCGTCTTGCAACGAACGGCCATCTACAAAACGGGCTTGCAAAAGGGCATGGGCGTAGTCGAACACCTTGGAGCTCTCGACACGGCGCACTGCCTCAATCGCTCGGCAAGAGAGGGTGCTATTCCATTCCTCTTCTTCTGTTTTGAGCGCACGGCGATAACCTTCGCCAAAAAGCACGCCAGTGCCTTGTTCCACCTTCGCCAGCGAAGCCAACTGCTTTGCCTCAATGCAAGGCGAGTAGTCAAAAGCATACTCGTGGGTGAGCATAGAGGCTGGGAGGAGGAAAAATTCTACTTTCTCGGCATACTCGTGGCGCAAACGTTGCACCATCTCTGACCCTGCATAGCACCAAGGACAATAAGGGTCCATGACATAAATAATACGTGGCATAGGAAAATTGCCCCTCAATGCCCCTCCAGTGGGGGAGACTTCGGGGAAAAGAAAATTTAATCGGGGTTATATAAAAGAAAACGACTACTCTTTTGCATCGGGGCTTTTCCCTAAGAGGGAGATTGAGAGGAATTCCAAATAGCTCCCTTAGGATAAGGTGCGTCGATGCTTATAAGTTCTTTAGATACGGGATGCACGAACTCTATGTGGCGGGCGTGCAAACAAATGCTCCCGTCGGGATTGCTCCGTCGTGCGCCATATTTCAAGTCGCCACGCAGAGGCAGACCAACGGCTGCGAGCTGACAGCGAATTTGATGGTGGCGTCCCGTGTGAAGTTGCACCTCTAACAGGGTGTAGCGGTCGGTGTGGCGCAGCGGCGTATAGTCGAGCAAGGCGTGCTTTGCGCCTGGCTTCTCTTGTCGGTGCGCGTAGCTCTTGTTTTGTTGCTCGTTGCGGGTGAGCCAATGTTCCAAGCGTATGGTTTCGCCGAGGGGCGGAAGAGTGTCGGAATGCGGCACAAGGGCGTGGTAAGTCTTTCGGACTTCGCCTTTGCGGAACATCTCGTTGAGCCGTGAGAGGGCTTTGCTTGTTTTTGCAAAGACAACGATGCCCGAAGTGGGGCGATCAAGGCGATGCACCACGCCAAGAAAGACATTGCCAGGCTTATTGTGCTTTTCCTTGAGGTAGGTCTTGACCGTTTCGCTCAAGGGCACATCGCCCGTCTTGTCGCCTTGCACAATCTCGCCAGCCGACTTTGAAACAATGATGATATGGTTGTCTTCGTAGAGTGGGGTCATAAGAGAAAAAAGAAAGCCCTCCTCTCATCTCTCCTTGCAAGGGCAGGCTTTATTGGTTGATGATAACTAAGGAAAGAAATCAGGTGTCTTTTCCTTGAGCATCTCCTAACAAGGCTTTCCCTGAGGGGCGGGATGAGAGGGGGGCTTTGAATCTTACATATTCATACCACCGTCCACTTGGATCACCTGACCGCTTACATAAGCAGAGAGGTCGGAAGCCAAGTAAAGGGCTGTGTTTGCCACATCCTCGGGCTGACCGCCACGGCGGAGAGGGATATTCTTCATCCACTCCTTGCGCACGTCTTCAGCAAGAGCTGCTGTCATCGCAGTTTCAATGAAGCCTGGAGCAATCGCATTGGCACGGATGCCACGAGAGCCGAGTTCTTGTGCCACGCTCTTAGCCAAGGCAATCATACCAGCCTTAGAAGCTGCGTAGTTCGACTGTCCTGCATTGCCGTGAACGCCTACAACAGACGCCATGTTGATGATGTTACCACTCTTTTGGCGGATCATGATGGGCGTGCAAGCGTGGATAAAGTTGAAAGCAGACTTGAGGTTCACACCGATCACCGCATCCCATTGCGCCTCGGTCATACGCATCATCAAACCATCTTTAGTGATACCAGCGTTGTTCACCAAGATATCGATGCTTCCGAAGTCTTCCTTGATTTGCGCCACGAGGGTAGCCGTTTCTTCAAAGTTCGCCGCATTAGAAGCGTAAGCCTTGCACTTCACACCCAAAGCAGTGATTTCAGCTTCTGTGGCTTGACCATTTTCGTCGATAACGAGGTCTGTGAAAGCGATGTTAGCACCTTCGGCTGCAAACTTCAAGGCAATCGCCTTACCAATACCGCGCGCAGCACCTGTGATGAGTGCTGTCTTTCCTGATAAAAGTCCCATAAAATTTTTCTATTCTATATATTATAATTGTATCTATTAAAATTGCGTCCACCGATGCCTCAAAGACGTTCGGGAGGCGAGGTCACACGCCCGAGAGCGCGGTGAATGAGATCCATCACAAAGCGTTCTGCCTCTTCGTCCGATATGCCCCGTCCAAGATTGTCGTATATAAAGGGCACTTCCAAGCCTCGGAGGGCGTAGTGAATCACGTCTGTCATCAAGTCAATGTTCAACACTTCAAATCTTCCTAAGGCGATGCCTTCCTCGAGCACACGGCGGAGAATCATACGCTCCTCGAAGTCGAAAGTACGGCGCACTTTTTCCACCATCCAGATGTTGCGGAAAAATTCGGCACGGAGCGACCCATTTCGCCCCACGGTCTCCTTGATGACATTCAAGTGGGTATTGACCAAAAGCACAAGTTTCTGTTCTGGGTCAATTGGTTGGTTCACCACCTCGTCCATACGCTCCGAAAGCCGCTCCAACTCGGTTTGCACCACAGCGTTATAGAGGTCTTCCTTGTTCCGGAAGTAAGTATAGAGCGTGCGTCGCCCACGTTGTGAGGCTTGAGCAATATCATTCATTGTCGTAGCCTCAAGACCTTTACGGGCAAAGAGCTCTCGTGCCACTTCGACTAACTTCTGGCGGGTTTTGGAGATGGACATTTGGAGATGATTTTAGCGTAAATAGAGGACATAAACTCCCTCGAATTTATTGCAAAGGTACAACTTTCTCCACAAAGAAGGAACAAAAACAAGCACTTTGTGCAACTTTCAGTGCCTCAGTCGCTCCCTCTCGATTGACTAAGCACTGGAGGAATACGGATATTTAGCATTCACTGCGCCCCGACTATCCTTGCCATTCTCCAGCATCAGCGATAGCGAAAAATAAAGTTGCGCACAAAGCTCCAAATCCCATCTCCCAAACAGCGATACATCTTCCATCAACTTTAGCTTTCGGTGTTTCTTGTTTTAACAGACCGCGCCTGCTCTGCTCCGTCAAGGCGTTGCATTGAGGACATCACGGATATATCTGGCAAGAGTGTTGCGGTCGCATTTGCAAATTTGGGCAATCTGTCGTTTGGAGATATTTTCATGGAGTAGCCCCTTGATAAGTTCTTGTTTGGAATAGAGCTTATGCTTGTTCGGGGCAGTCTTTCGCCCTTTTGGTCTGCCCAACAAAACGCCTTCAGCACGCTTTCTTGCCAAGGCTTCTTTGGTGCGTTGGCTAATGAGGTTGCGTTCTATTTCGGCGGAAAGCCCAAAAGCGAAAGCAAGCACTTTGCTTTGTATATCGTCGCCAAGGCGATAGTTGTCTTTGATTGTCCAAACGCGACATTCCTTGGTCATACAAATGTTGAGGATTTCCATAATCATAAACAAGTTGCGCCCCAAGCGAGAAAGCTCTGAACAGATGATAATATCATCTTTCCTAATGCGCTTGAGCAAACGCCCGAGCTGTCGCTTGTCATAGCTCTTTGT
>JBHAFO010000096.1:0-4353 GCA_041856145.1 Alloprevotella sp. | reverse complement strand
GTATTGGAACGCCCTTGAGACAAGTAAATATGGTATCGGCGGTTGCATTTGGGACTGGGTAGACCAAACGATTTACAACCCCGCTCTTCTCAAGCAAGGCAAGCGACAACTCACCACGGGCTACGACTATCCTGGTCCTCACCAAGGCAATTTCGTGGCAAATGGTCTTGTTGATGCCGAACGCCAATGGACACCCGAACTCACGGAGGTGAAGAAAGTTTATCAGTATGTGCGCTTCCTCTCCTTCGACAAGGCAACAAAACAACTCCGCCTGCGCAACGAGTATGACTTTCAAACCCTCGACGGCTATACTCTCCGCTACAAAATCAGTAAAGATGGCGAGGAATATGAAACCGGTAAGGTGGCTTTGCCTGCGAACCTCCGTCCCGACCAAGAGGCAACGCTCAATGTGCCTTTCGACAAGATCAATTTCAACGATGGCGAACACGATTGGCACATCACCTTTAGCTTGGAACAAAACCACGCTACGCCTTGGGGCAACGCCCGCTACGCCGTAGCCACAGAGCAGTTTGCCCTCGGTGCACGCACTGCCGTTGCTTACGATTCGGAGGCTGAAAATCTCAAAGACGCCAAGGAATATGGCAAACTCAAAGCCGTTGAGAGTGCCGACCGCCTGACCATTGCCAACGAGCGTGTGAGCTTGACTTTCGACAAAACGACTTCTCGCCTTGTCGATTTCAAATACGGCAACACGCCCATTCTTGCTGCAGGCGAAGGCCCTCAGTTCGACACCTTCCGATGGGTGGAAAACGAAGCGCCTTACACCTCTCGCAAATTGATCTATGACACGGACAATAAGTTGGGCAATGCCACGCCTACTGTCACCAAGCAGAAAGGCGGACGGAAGTACACCGTGACAGCTACACGCTCTGGTCTTGCCACTTCCACGCTCACTTACGACATCTATGGCGATGGCACTGTGGATCTGACCGTAACACTCGAACCGCAAGGTAGCAATGCACTCCGCCGTTTAGGCATAGAAATGGGATTCGATAAGGCACTAACTGATATGGCGTACACCGCTCGTGGTCCTTGGGAGAATTACATCGACCGCCACGAAGGTTCATTCTTCGGTTATTACGAGAGTAATTCAGCCCGAGAACTTGCGCCCTATTCCCGCACCCAATCGACGGGCAACCACTTGAACCTCCGAGAACTCACCGTCTCACCCAATGTTGGTACGGGCGTGAGCATTTCAGTACTTGAGGGCGATGTGGCATTCTCCTACCTCCCCTATTCCGATAGGGAATTGCTTGCCGTGCAACACTATTGGGAGCTTGCTCCTTCAACCCATAATGTTGCCCACTTCGACATCTATCAAGAAGGTGTCGGCAACGGCAGCTGTGGTCCAGGCACGATGCAGAAGTACAAATGCCCCAAGTCTGGCACTTTCACCTACAAGCTCCGCTTCACACCCACGATGGTTGAACGAAGTGCGGGGAGTAATTAAATTTTTCTATTTAGCCAAATGAGCAGAGCCAAGCAACGCAATGCTTGGCTCTGCCGTGGCGTAGAAAAGGTCTGTTGAATACGAACTAAAAATATATGGCAGTAAAATCAAATGATACCAACCTGTCGGATCTGCTGAAAGCTGTAGGAAATGGTAAGAGCCAGTTGCCCGATTTTCAGCGTAGTTGGGTTTGGGATGATACCAGAATTTGCAAACTCATAGAAAGCCTGACTTCAGGTTTTCCTATGGGTGCTGCAATGTTTCTCGACCATAGCGCAGATGCCGAGGTAAAGTTCAAGTATCGCCTCTTTGAGGGGGTTGATAAACAATACGAAAGTGTTGTGCCCGATTCCTTGGTGCTCGATGGACAGCAACGCCTCACCACGCTTTACCAAGTGTTTATGAGTGAAGCACCTGTGCTCACAAGACTTGATCAAGGCAAGGATAAAATGATCAAGCGGTATTATTATCTCGACATCAAACGAGCCATCAGTCCCGATATAGACCGCTCGGAGGCTATTTTATCCATTGCTGATACGAAGATCAAGACGGAGAATATTGGCAGAGAGGTCAAGTATGACCTAAGAACCCGGGAGGACGAATATCGAGAAATGATGTTCCCTCTCAACCTTACCTTTTCCGATTCCATAAGTTGGATCTTGGGCTTGATCAATTACAACAATGAGTCGATGCCTCTTGTGCAGAAGTTCCAGCAAGAGATTTTAGAACCTCTAAAGAAGTACACTTTCCCTATTATTACGCTCTCCAAAGACACGACACCCGAAGCCGTGTGCCAAATTTTTGAGAACGTGAACACTGGAGGCGTAACGCTCACAGTCTTTGAGCTGCTCACGGCAAAATTTGCCGCTATGGGCAATAGAAACCTGCGAGATGAGTGGGAAGTGATAAGAGAAGAATTTGCCCATCGAAACGATGATTTGTTGAGCGAGATTTCTTCCCCAAACTTTCTGACCTCAATGACCCTCTTTCTCTCCTATATGAAAGTGAAGAAAGGGGAACGACAAGCCGTTTCTTGCAAAAAGAGAGATGTCTTGAAGCTGGATTATAACGATTTCTTCAGCCACCTTGAAGACTTGAAGCAGGGTTTTACTTCTGCTGCCAATTTCTTGGTGAAACAAGGCATATATAAGTCTATCGATATTCCTTATCACAGCCAACTTATTCCTCTCGCAGCCATCTTTGCTTATGACAATTTGCACGGCAAAAAGCTCGGACTTGTGCAGAACTTAGAGCTGTTGAGCCGGTGGTTTTGGAGCGGTATATTTGGCGAGCTTTATGGCAGTGCTAACGAAACCCGCTTTACCCAAGACATTGTGGATATCTTTAATTGGATGGAGAATAGTGATACTGTGCCTGAAACAGTGACAAGAGCCAGCTTTGACGCCACTCGTTTGCTATCGCTTCAAACCCGAAACAGTGCTGCTTACAAAGGTGTGATGGCACTCATCAATCGGCAACACCCTAAGGATTTTATGAGCGGACAGGATATGAGTATTGCCGACTACCTATTAGAATCCACAGACATTCATCATATTTTTCCGCAAGCCTATTGCGGGCAAGAAGGGTTGCCTTATCGGAAGTATAATTCTGTGATAAACAAAACGCCTATCTATGCAGGAACGAACCGCTCAATAGGCGGGAGAGCACCCAGTCTCTATGTGCAAACGATGCGAAACAAGGGAATTGATGAAGCTAAAATCGATGAGGCTTTGATTTCTCATTACATCAATCCTGACCTGCTCAAGAGCGATAGCTTTGATGCCTTTATTATAGACCGTGCCAAACGCCTGCTCAACCTTATTGAGGAAGCGATGGGCAAAACTGTATCTGGGCGTGAGAGTAGCACGACCATTCAAAGTTTTGGCGAACCGCTCACGGAGCACTTCAAGGGCTTTTCCCAGCTTGTTGTGGAAGCCGCTGCTCGCTTGGCAGAACAGTTGCACGAGGGGCAGGTGGATAAGGCTGGAGTGGACTATTTCAGGGGGCATTTGTCTGCGGTGGCAGAGATGGGCACGACGTGGCAAGAGAAGGTCGTGGGCTATCTGCACGATGCTGTCGAGGACACGTCCCACACGGTGGAGGAGGTGTTGCAATTGCTCAATGAGGAACTGCCCGAACCCCTCAGCACGGCAGACAGCGCACAACTTGCTACAGCCCTGCAACTGCTCAACCACCACAATGCCCCTGACCGCACGAGCTATATCCATGGCATCTGCACCAACCCTCTTGCTACAGCCGTGAAGATCCACGACCTCACGCACAACATGGAGCTTTCTCGCCTCTCATTCCCCACGGAAAAGGACCTCGCACGTGTGGAGCGTTACAAGAAAGAGCTTGAAATTCTGAAGTTTTTCCAACTCGCTCAAGCGCAGGAGGATTGAGGAATGGATATGTTCAAACTTAGGACTTCATTTTGAATGAGTCGCCCTCTCGTGCCAGCGTAAGCGTTATTACGAACGATGTAGGGACACTCGAGCCGAGCGTCCCTACAATCATGTCCAATCATCTTTTCGTATAATTTTCTGCAAGGCTGAACCCTACATTTTACAGCCTCCGCAGGGCGCAAAATCTTTAGGCGCATGAAGAAAAAATTCCAAGCCTTGGAAAAATTTCTTCATGCGCCTCTTGAATTTTCTTCATGCGCCTGAAAAAATTACGGCTGTAAGAGATAGAAAATCAGGGGTGTAGTTGTATTCTTAATAGCAGGCATTCGTATTGAGGGAGAGATTGCACCACTGCAACCTCTCCCTCTTATTTTCGATACTTAGCCCCAATTTTGAAGTCCAGTCTTGGGCAGGGGCTGGGCGATGGGGCTGAGCGAAGTTTTTACTTCTTGCCCAATTCTTCCAAGCTGGCAAGGG
>JBHAFO010000095.1:0-7869 GCA_041856145.1 Alloprevotella sp. | reverse complement strand
GGGCAAGTGTCTACCCTCTACGCCACCAATGGCAAGCGCGTTGCCTCCACAGCCGAAGTGGAAGGCACCATTAACGGCTGGAAAGGCTTTGCTTGGCGAGCACAAGGCACTTGGCTCAACGGGGGCGACCGTTCCACAGCCAATTATCTGCTGAACAACACGTCGTCTCGAGAACTTAACTTCTCACTTTCTGCTGGCTACAAGGCGGAGAAATGGGGCGTGGAGGCTTACTACAGTCGCTATGGCAACAAGGCTGGCGTTATGTACTCCGCACATGCCACCAATGAGGCTTTGCTCAAAGAGCGCATCGCCTATGGTCGCCCCTTGGAGATTTATCCTTTCAGTCGGAGCATCGACTATCCTTATTATAAGGTCACCCATCATTTGTTGCGCCTCAAAGGATTTTACGACCTCACGGAGAAGGACAAACTCAGTCTCTCGCTCTCGCTCCAAACGGACAACCGTAACGAGTATCACCTGCGGCGCAACGATTTGTCCAGCATCCCCTCTCTCAGCCTTGACCTTTCGGCGTTCCAATCCGACCTCGTTTGGAAACGCCAAACAGAGGCTTGGCAAAGCGAAGCCGGTCTTTTCTTTGGTGGAATCAAGAACACGAACTTAGCAGGTACGGGGGTTGTGCCCATTATCCCCAACTACACACAAATCTCGACAGGCGTCTATGCCACACAACGTTACATGACGCAACGCTGGGGGGCAGAACTCGGGGTGCGTGCCGACTATCAAGAAACGAAGGCTAAGGGCATCAATGCTCTCGGACAACGCTATGGAGGCACACGCCACTTCACCAATTTTATTTACAATGCAGGAGCCAATTATCGCCTGACGCCTCAGCTGGAACTGACCTCCAACCTTGGCGTGGCTTGGCGCGCCCCTCACGTTTACGAGCTATATAGCAACGGACTCGACCACGCTTCGGGCATGTACATTCAAGGCGATTCCACAATGCAGTCGGAGCGTTCCACAAAATGGATCACCACTTTGAGCTACAAGACCCAACGCTTCTCCATCGCTGTGGACGGCTTCGTGCAGTGGATACACAACTATCTCTACGATGAGCCTACGGGTAGTTACATGACTGTCATCTCAGGCGCGTATCCCGTGTTCCGCTACAAGCAAGTGCCAGCCTTCTTCCGCGGTGTCGATGCAGAGCTTGCTTACGAACCAATCAACGGTTTGCATTACAACGCCATGGCAAGTATGGTGTGGGCGAACGAGCGCGGGACGAACCGCTACCTACCTTATATTCCCCCTTTCCGCTTCACGCAGAGCCTTAGCTATGAGCTGCCGAAATGGAAAGGCTTGAAAGGCAATTTCCTCAAATTCTCGCACCGCTTTGTGGCAAAGCAAACCCGCTTTGACCCAGCCACAGACTTGGTGGACTTCGCTCCCCCATCGTACAACCTCTTTGGTGTGGAACTCGGGACGACCTTCGACCTCCGCCGTGCAGGTTCGCTCTCTTTCCTCTTCCAAGTGGAAAATCTCTTTAATAAGGAGTATAAAGAATATACCAACCGTTACCGCTACTATGCCCACGACCTCGGACGGGATTGTCGCGTAACGCTGATTTACAAGTTCTAATGACGCAATTATTTTATACGTAATGAAATATCTTTCCGCTATACTCTGGCTTTTCGTGGCTATAACGTTCACAGCATTTTGTAGCTGTGAACCCGAAGAGCCCACCAATGAAGTGGACAATAAGTTGCACAGCGACCCAGTTTCTGCAACCTTGCTCCTCGAAGCAGGCACAGTGACCAATGGACTTTTCACCGCCTCACCAATGGCACAGGAAGGTCAGCGTCTCAAGAGCACGCAGGAGATCACTTTCCAGCTACAGGCTGACGGCTGGCGTCCTATCTCTGCAACGGACACCGCTTTCTTCGTGCTGAAGGGACAACCCTACCGTTTGACAATTCGGTATGCGGACGCCAAGGGCAACGACATCACTGCCGAATTTGCCACGAATGGGCAAGATGCTATCCACCAGCATTTCTTCCGTCTGCGCTCCTTCGTCCCCTTGCTCGGTGACACGCTCACAAGCATTGAAAAACGGCTCAACACCACAACCAACGTGGCAACGGACGCCCTCATTCCGCAACTCCTGACATATCACTACACGGACACGACACCTTGGGACGCGCCACAAAATGCCACGGGAAGCAACATCACGGGCGAGAACCCCACCACGGGGCAACTCATCAACCCCATCGGGCTGAAAGGCTGGTTACAGTTTGCGACCAACAATAGGCGATTAAAATTGCAAATCGACCTCATGCACGCCCGCACTTCCAAGTATGTGAACTCCACTTGTTCGCCCTATTATCAGCCCAGTGCCCGCCAGCGCATTTCCGACCATTGGGATTTGCAAATGTCTGTGCCTGTGGTATCGCTCACGAGCCTCAGCGACGAAACAACTTATTTACAAAATCAATAATCAAGCCTTTAATAATTTCACAAGTTATGATCAAAAAAACATTCCAATTCCTTGCCATTCTCGGCATTGCGCTTTCTTTCGGACTGGGCAACACCTCCTGCTCTAAAGACGACGATATTACCTTGACGCCAACCGATAGCGCTCAAACAGGTCACGACCACGGCGACAAGGAAGCGGTTGCAGCTGTGACCCTCAAGCTCGCCTCTGGGCACTTCCACGGCGTGAAGTTTCACCAAGACAACCACCTCGAAGGACAGAAGTACCTCAACGCTCTGCAGGAAATTCGTCTGAACAAAGAGGATGGTAAGTGGGTTGTTGCCGACGGCTATCCCTCAGCCTTTTACGTGAAGGCGTCGGGCGAGGATGCGCAAGGTGCTTATGGTTTGTGGATTACTTATTTGGCTGAAGATGGCGACACGCTCAATGCCGAGTTCATCGAGAACGGAGCGAATGCCCAGCACCAGCATTTTTTCTCTGTGAGTGACGCCCAACCCCACGGTGCAAACAGCGTTGCCGAGGCTAACGACAACGACACGCAGAGCATGCTGAGCTACACCTATATGGACACAAATCCTTGGTACAAGACGCTCAACACGGGTGCAGAGCTTGTTGGTGCCACAGACCCTATCGGTTTCAAGGGCTACTTCTATTTCAACAAAGCCCGCAAGCGCTTCACGCTGAACATTCAGCTGCGTCACGCCCGCACAAACAAGATTATCAATGGTGTTATCTCCCCATTCTATGCACCCAGCAATGCCTTGAAAGCAAACTCCAGCATCGAGGAGAGTATCCCAGTGACGGTGTACACGATGTCGAGCTTGGCTGAAGAAATCAATTGGATGGCAGACAGCGACGCCACCGTGAGCGAGTTGAGCACAGCCGAGTTGGCAATCATTCAAGCGATTGCCGATGCGTACGGCATAACCTTGGAAGAAGCCCTCGCTGCCTTCGTTTATCGCATTGACAACCCCGGCGAGCATAACATTAACTCAGGACTTTATTTCTAAGCCCTCCGCTCTCTAAGGGTAATCGCCCTTTTACAAACAAAAATGTGCGCAGAGAAGACATTCTTCTTTGCGCACATTTTTGTTTTCCCAGCACCCAAGGCCTACCTGCCAGCATTCCAAAACTTCCCTCCTGCACCCACCCTTTTCGATAGAGAGCTTAGATTCTCGGTTGGAGGCGTAGGAAAATTTTGTTTCGCAGTGCGAAATGAAAAATGTGAGCACAGGAAGTCGATTTTTGGGGCGCAAGGAGGAAAGTTTTTATGCCCTTGCTACGAGGTTTTGTGGCACAAGCACATCACGTTTTGCCCCTTTACGGTTGAACGAAGTCTGATACATTTTAGCAAAAATCTCTTGCAAAAAGCACAACTATCTTTATTTCTTTTTGTAACTTTGAACTTTCAAAACAGAGAATATACAAGACAACCGTTTGATGGCTGTGGCGAAAAAGAACAAACATACCTTCACCGCTCCGCAAGGCAAGGTCAAGAAAGCAACCATGCCTACTGCGACCGCTACACGGCGGTCGGTATCTCTACACCTGCTGTCCGTCCGCCCAGAGTGGTGGTGGGTGGCAGGTTTTGTGCTTTTGTGGGTGGGGTGCTACTGCCTTTTGGGCGATTTCCTCATGCGTCTGGAACAAGATAGCTTTGTGACTGCCGACGCACGCTCCATGAAGTTTCTCACAGACACGCCTTTCGGTTATGTTTTCTGGGCAATGCGTTATTTGCTCCTGCCCTTCAAACTACCCCTACTCGGCACAACGCTTTATGCCCTACTGCTCACACTCTTAGCTATGGCTGTGCGCAGGACATTCAACCTCAGTTCCCGCCTTTGGGCATTGAGCTTCTTGCCCTCTTGGGGCTTGCTCATTTGGATGGCGTGGAGAGGCATCAATTTGTATTACAAGGCTGAACCGTCGCTCTTCATGACGCTGACCATCGGCTTGTTGCTCATCTTTGGCATTGGCGCAGGCGTGCAATGCTTCCGGCACCGTCAGCAAAAGGAAGCTGCGGAGGCGCGCTCGCCTTTTTGGACTGACCTTTTGCCCGTTGTGGGCTTAGGCTTCCTCTTTTACACCACCCATTCTTACCGACAGAACGATCTACTAACTGCCAAGTTGCAACTGCAAATGATGCGTGGCGAATGGCAAGAAATGGTGGAGCTTGCACGCACTGCCAAACGTCCCAGCAAGGCAGTCGCAGCCTATCATGCCGTAGGTTTGACGATGCAACGCCAAATTTTGGAAGGAATGTTTGAACTTCGTTACGACTTTCCTGAAAGTACGCTCGACGAGCGAGATGGCAACGAAGTCTATGGCGTGTTCGAGAGCGACTGCAACCTCGTTGCAGGATTAGTAGATGGAGCGTATCACACAGCCTTTGACCGTTTGGTTATGAACGGCACAAAGCTCCGCATACTCAAGCTCTTGACCATCTGTGCAGTGCTTAACGAGGAAAAAGCCTTAGCCAAGAAATATCTCCGCATCATAGGCAGTACGCCCTTTGAGGAAGACTTTGTGGAGCATTGGACGCCTCTGGCTGAAAATCCCAAAGCGATTGAAGAGGACGAAAACCTGCGACTCATTCGGGAGTTGCGCCCCTTGGAAACAGAAGCCTTCGAGCAGTTTTACCGCACACCGCTTTTCCTCGGGTATAACTATGCAATGACGAAAGGCGCAAAGGTTGCCCTTGGCACGGCATTGGCAGCTTGTTTGTACACGAAGGATTTGTCGGCTGCCATGCCACGCATCCAGCAATATGTTGCGACCTATCAAAGTTTGCCACGTTGCTTGCAAGAGACTTTGGTGCTCGTGCATTTCACCAACCCACGCGCCAACCTTTTGGCACAGGTGCAACCCCTCTTAGGACCAACAACGGTGATGGAGTTTCAGCAGTTCATCAGTGAATTCAAAGCCCAGCCTACCAAAGACAATGCCCGCATTCGTGAGGCGTTGAAAGAGCGTTGGGGCGGAACGTACTACTATTATTATTACTGCGAGAACAACGATCCAGAACAGACCAAGGCTCAGCAGTCCGATGGTGTGAACTAACAAACGGAAGATGACAATGTCTGCACGCATCACGCAATACTTTTCCCTCTTTTTCTCCCTCCTCCTGCTCACAGCCTGCGCCTCGGAGGTGCAACGCCCTGCGAACTTCACGGAGGTAAAGGACGCCATGGCGATGTATCCCGACTATCAGGGTGTGACCATCCCGCCCAACATTGCGCCCTTGAACTTCATGGTGCACAACAAGGGAGAGGCGTATATTGCCGAAGTGGCAGGAAAAAAGGGCGAACTCTTGGCAGAAGGCGATGCCAACGGCAAATTCTCGTTCGACACCACGGCTTGGCGCAATCTCTTGGCGCAGCACCGTGGCGAAAAGCTCAATGTGCGCGTCTTCGTGAAACGCCCCGGGCATTGGGTGGCACTGCCTCCCACCACATTTGAGGTTGCCCAAGAGCCGATCGATTCCTTCCTCAGCTATCGTCTGATTGAACCCGGCTATGAACTTTACCGCCAGGTGGGACTTTACCAGCGCAACCTGACCAACTTTGAGGAGCGTCCCATCTACGAGAACAATAGAGAATATGACAACGAGAACAACCATTGTGTGAATTGTCATAACTTCCAGTCCTACGACACAGAGCGCATGCTCTTTCACGTCCGTAGCCGACACGGCGGAACGGTGTTCGTGAACGGAGACAAGGTGCAGAAGCTGAATATGAAATCCGACTCTGTGCTTGCCAACAGCGTTTACCCTTCGTGGCATCCGCATCAGAATTGGGTTGTGTTCTCTACAAACAAAACGGGGCAGGCTTTCCATATTGCTGGCAAGAAGAAGGTGGAAGTCGTGGACTATGGTTCTAATCTCGTCTTCTTCGATGTGGACAAATTGGAACTGACCAATATTTTCAAGACCAAGAATGTTATGGAAACTTTCCCCGCATGGTCGCCCGATGGCAAGCGGTTATTCTATTGCGCTGCCACGGTCAAAGGTTTCCAGCAAGTGCCAGACAGTTTGCACAGCAACGTGGCGTTGAACAGCTACGACAGTATCTATTATAATATATATAGTATCCCCTTCGACGCTCAGACCCGCACCTTTGGCGAGCCTGTGCTGGAAGTGGATTGTGCCAGCGAGGGACGGAGCGCCACAGTGCCCCGCATCAGTCCCGACGGGCGTTACCTGCTCTACACCCTCGGCGGTTTCGGACAATTCCATATTTGGCACAAAGATGCCGACCAATGGGTCAAGGATTTGCAAACGGGACAAAGCTACGCCCTCACGCCTGCCAATAGCGACGAGGTCGATAGCTACCACACCTGGAGTAGCAACGGGCGTTGGATTGTGTTCTCCTCACGCAGAGAGGACGGCAACTACACCCGTCCAGCCATTGCTTATTTCGACCCACAAGGGCAAGCCCGCAAGGCTTTCATTCTTCCACAGGCAGACGCAGAGTATCACAAATTGCTCCTCCGCAGTTACAACGTTCCAGAACTTACCCGCAAGGCTGTGCGCATCAGCCCCGAACAGTTCCGTGAGGTCATCTACAACGATGCAGGGACGCAGAACGTGACTTATCGCTCTGCCCATCCATAGATTTATCATAACAACATTATAAACAACTCCCAACCATGACTCTGATTAAATCCATTTCAGGTTTTCGTGGCACCATCGGCGGTCGCCCAGGTGATGCCCTTTCTCCGCTCGACATCGTGCGCAGTGTTTCTGCCTATGCTCAACTGCGTGAGCCTGCTATCAAGAAAGGCTACCGCCGTAAGATTGTCGTAGGCCGTGACGCACGCATCTCTGGCGAGATGGTGATGCACGTTGTTTGTGGCACGCTTCTCGGTATGGGCTTCGACGTAGTAAATATCGGTTTGGCATCCACTCCCACCACTGAATTGGCGGTGACTTGGGAAAAGGCTTGCGGTGGTATTATTCTCACAGCCAGTCACAATCCTCGCCAGTGGAATGCCCTGAAACTCCTCGATGAGCGTGGCGAATTTTTGAGTCCTGATGAAGCACAAGATGTGGTGCGTCTGGCAAATACAGACCACTTTACCTATGCCGATGTGGACAATCTCGGTTGCTACGTGAAGAACTACTCGTATGACCAACGCCACGTGGATTTGGTAAAGAATCTCGAGTTGGTAGACGTGGAGGCTATCCGCAACGCCCGTTTCCGCGTGATGCTCGACACCGTGAACTCTGTGGGTGGAATCATCCTCCCACGTTTGCTCGGACAACTTGGGGTGACAGAAGTGAAATGCTTAAATGCTGAGCCAACGGGCGACTTCGCTCACAATCCTGAACCCCTCGAGAAGAACCTCGAAGGTATTATGGGCGAAATGCGAAAAGGCGGTTACGACATCGGTTTTGTCGTAGACCCAGACGCCGATCG
>JBHAFO010000094.1:0-5149 GCA_041856145.1 Alloprevotella sp. | reverse complement strand
GTATTAAATGAGCGAGGAGAGCGTTGCCACCAATTTTGAAAGGTCGGCATCGCTGTCCGTATAGCGTTCAGAAGATTTTGGGGCAAAGGTCACAGCCTTTGTTTGCAACACCCGTGTGGGCGAACCTTGCAAACCGATGCGTTGAGGGTCGGCAACAATGTCTTTGGCGTCCCATTGCGCAATGGTGAGATGCGGACGGGCATCGAACTGTTCCTGCCTGAGGCGTGGATGTTGAGCCTGCTCGGCTTTCGTTGCAGCGTTTCTCATTTCCAAAGTTTGACGGGCATTTTGTACAAAGTCTTCGCCAAGTTCTTTGGAGAAGGCAACGACAGTGCCCTTGAGAGCTGGAACTGCCACCAACTGCTCGTCACGCTTTTGCGTGGCTATGAAAGCGCTTTGTGCAGAGGCGAAAGAATGGGCATTTCCGATATGCTCCATACCGAGTAGTTCAGCCACTTGCGCTGCCACATGCGAGGTATCGCCATCCAGAGACTGATGTCCGCAGAAAATGAAATCGGGCAAACCCATCTTGCGCACTGCCTGCGCCAAGACATAACTGGTTGCCAAAGTGTCAGCCCCTCTGAATGCGGGGTCTGTCAGCAACACTGCGCTATCTGCACCACGGCACAAGCCTTCACGCAAGGCATCAGCAGCCGAAGGAGGTCCCATTGTCAGCACACGAATGCGCACCTCTTGTAGAACGTCCTTGATAGCCAAGGCTTCTTTCAAAGCGTATAAATCTTGTGGATTCACTATCGCAGGCAAAGCCGCACGATTGACCAAACCTTCTTCAGTCAGTAGAGCGATTTCCTCCCCCCGTGTATCGGGGACTTGTTTCATTAGGACAATTATGTCTAAGGGCATAAGTTTTCAAATAAGGTGGCACAGATGTGTTTTCTCCAAACGCATCCGCTTTGCACATATTATATAATATGAGCAAATTTACAACATTGCAGCGATTCCAAGGGGGCTTACTATAAAAAAATAGCTACAGCGTGTCTCACGACAGACTGCAGCCTCACAGAACTTATATAGAGATGAAAAAAACTAATTATCTTTTTCTGTAACGCAAAGGTAGCATTTCCAATTAAATGCACCAAGAGAATTCTCAACTTTTTGCAAAAAAAATTACATCTTGACTTATCTCTTCTCGTGATTTCTCCCCTGCAAAAGTTTTACGAGAGCCTCAACAACGGCTCTTCCCTCAGGTGTTTTCAATGTGAACTTGCGGGCAAAAAACATTTTTGAACTCTGCAATTCGTCTATATCTGCAATCGTCCAAACATAAGGTTCCGCACGCTCCCAGTCTATCTCACGCAGAGCGCTCTCGTTTTCATTGAGTCCAGCTTTTATTTGCTCGTAGATATTCCTACGAAGTGGAGAGTGAAAGAGAACAGTTTGCTTGTACAATTCGTCTGGACATTCGCTATGAAAAAACATCTTCTTGATAAAAGGGCGTTGCAACAGCAAGTAGCCAACTCCAACCTTGGAGAGCGTTGCCCAGTTGTGCCCTTTCTTTAATTTTACTTTGGGAAGAGGACGACTGATCCGGCATATTTCCTGCACTCCCTTCAGCACCTTTCTTATCGCCCGCACACTCTTACTCACCAAAAGGTTGGAGCTTCTCATATAAGGCATTAGGAGATGATACTGATACACCCTTCTTCGGGTATTACCTAAGCGGGCAGGATTGTGGGTAAAGCCTAAATATTCTATCGGTTGCCCATCATTCATTCGTTCCTGCTCTGAAAGAAAAGCATCTATCTCCGCAGGAGTTTTCAAAGGCAGATCAACGCCAGAGAGGAGGTGGTAGTAGTCGTAATTTCGTCCACTGCTGTACGCTTTTTCAAACAACTTCAGCTCTGTCTCCACCTGCGCGAACATCCCCCAGTAATTCTGGATGCGTGGCTCAACGAAGATCAATTTGCTCCGCCTTGTGCTATATTTTTTGAAGGGCGCAATATCTACCCTCTCATCAATCATCACATAAATATCATTCCGCTCGTCGTCGAGCAGACTTATCAAGATGCCAAACAACTCAGGCTCGTTGTGGGCAATAATCAAATAAGCGTGTTTCATGGTTCGCTTCTTATGGATTTGGATTCTCGATATTCTTAAATGCTCAACGCCTCTATCATTATCAGGGGCTGAGCATTTTTCTTATTTCCTCTACGAGGGTTCGACCTTCAGCCGTAGACATCGTAAATTTTCTCGCAAAAAATTGGGGCAAGCTCTTCAACTCAGAGAAATCTCCCGCGCTCCAAGTATAAGGTCTTCCGCGTTCCCAATCAATGGCTCGCACACAAGCCTCTCCTGAGTTCTTTGGAGAATATATGTACTTACGCAAAGGAGACCTATACAGCAGTGTCTGCTTATATATTTCATCGGGACAAATGCTCCCTTTGAATATTCTTCTGATAACGTCCCTCCTCTCTAACAAATATCCAACTCCTCTGTCGGAGAGAGACACCCAGTTATCTCCTTTCTTGAACGTGACACCAGGATATTTCTTACGATACCCAACGAGCCGTTGAGCTTCATAGCAGACCCGACGTATCCGATCGAAAACCCAGCCCACGGCACCCTTAGCTCGAAAATACTTTTTCAGAGGGATGTGATAACCCATTTTATATCGCAGATCCCTCTCATGTTTTTCTCCTTCCCAGAAGCTAATAAACTCCAGAGGCATTCCGTCATCACTTCTCTTCTGCTGGAAAAACGCATGTATCTCATCTTGCGTTTTGATGGGTAGGTCCACACCCGACAAGAGATGATAGTAACTATATCGTTCACCGCTTTCATACGCTTTTGAGAAAAGAGCCAATTCTGTTTGAACCAGAGAATAAGCTCCCCAACTATTCTTTATGCGATTTTCAAGAAAGATCAATTTGCTCTGCCTTGTGCTATATTTTTTGAAGGGCGCAATATCTACTTTCTGATCAATCATCACATAAATATCATTCCGTGCATCGTCGAGCAGACTTATCAAGACGCCAAAGAGTTCTGGCTCGTTGTGGGCAATAATCAAATAGGCGTGTTTCATCGTGACAGGTATCTCGTTTTATGGGTTTACTTGAGTCGGATTCCGCCATCCACAAACACGATTTTGTGACTGCGGTAGAGGTTGCCAAGGGCACGTTTGAAAGTTTTTTTACTCACCCCGAAACGCTCTGCAATGGCATCGGGCGTGCTCTCGTCGCCGTAGGGCAGGAAACCGCCTGCCGTCTGCAATTCTTCCACCAGTTGGTCGGAGAAGTCACGGAAACGCCCCTTGCCCAAGCGTTGCAAGGAAATATCCAATTTTCCATCCTCACGACAGGTAATCACGTAGCCCGTGAGTCGGTCGCCGGCATGGGGAACGGCATAAATCTGATTGTCATAAATCATACCTGCATAGGCATTGTCCACAATCACCTTGAAGCCCAGAGGCGTTTTCTGTTGCACCAGCATTTCCACCTCCCTATCACGGTGATAATCTCGAGGGGCAGGCTGCAAGAAACGCTCCACCTTTGCCGAAGCCACGATGCGTTGCGTTTCTTCGTCAATATAGACATAGACCAAATAGTCCTCTCCAATTTCCATTTTGCGCTTTTGTTGCGAGAATGGCACAAAGAGGTCTTTCATCAATCCCCAGTCCAAGAATGCCCCAAACTCATTGACCCACGCCACACGCAGGAAGGCAAATTGTCCAACACGCACCAAAGGCGTTTCCATCGTTGCCACAAGGCGTTCCGCCTGGTCGAGGTAGACAAAAACAGTGACCTCATCGTCGGGACGCATCTCCTCTGTCACATAGGCACGAGGCATCAAAATTTCGTCCACATTACCCCCATCGAGATAAGCCCCATGGTCGGTAAAGCGCGTGATGCGCAGGGTGTTCCAATCGCCAAGGCGTATATCCATTTTCATTCCGCAGGAAAAATTTGAGAGGTTTTACTTTGTTCGTAATTGACCATACCATCGAGCAGATGAATGGTGCGATCCGTAGTGGCAGCAAGGCTTTCATCGTGGGTAACAATCACAAAAGTTTGCTCCCGCTCCCGTCGCAAGTCGAAGAAGAGCTGGTGCAAGTCCTCCTTGTTGTGCGTATCCAAACTGCCCGAAGGCTCATCTGCCAGCACCACATCGGGGCGATTGATCAGCGCCCGTGCCACTGCCACCCGTTGCTTCTCTCCGCCTGAGAGTGCGGCAGGCTTATGTCCAGCCCGATCGCTCAAGCCCATAAAGCGCAAAAGCTCCGTCGCTTCCGTCTTCAGTTCACGCTCGGAACGCCCAGCGATATAGCCTGGTATCATCACGTTCTCCAAGGCTGTAAACTCAGGCAGGAGTTGATGAAACTGGAAGACAAAGCCCAAGTGCTTGCCTCGGAATTTTGCCAAAGCACCGCCCTTGAGTTGCAAAACGTCTTGCCCGCCAATCACCACCCGACCAGCGTCGGGGCGATAGAGCGTACCCATGATTTGCAACAGCGTGGTTTTGCCAGCACCACTCGGGCCAACAATACTCACCACCTCACTTTGTCCTATTTTCAAGTCGATGCCTTTGAGCACCTCCAACGTATCGAACGATTTCCGAATACCTTCTAATTCTATCATGCGGAGAATTTGTCCCTAACAATCTTTTACACTCAAAAAATCCCTATCGTCTGCGCCTCCAAGCTGCACACATTTGGTGCAATAGCCTTTGCGCAAAGTCTGTCGCTCTTCCACCAGCAACGCCTGCTTACGAAGCACCAATGCCAGCACTGCAACTATTTATAGATTCTTTGATACCACAAAGGTAATACTTTACATCCTATTTCTTCTTTCTCCCAAGAAGAATAATTGTCCCTCTTCGCCTCTCCTCCCCGCTTTGCCCCGACAAACGGAGGGAGGAAGGGTAACCACTCCACCCTCATTCTGGAGAGAATAAAGAGTTCAAAGCCCAATGCTTCGATCCAAGGCAAAACAAATCACGACCGTGAAGGCTCAGCCCCAACTGCTCTGCATTTTCTCAGAGACATTCACACTATTAGGAAAGCAGCTCAGCCTTACGAGCTGAGCGCACAGAAATTTTCCAAGGGACAAGCAAACTCCGAATTCTTAAAGAAAGCATCCGTCTTTAAGGTTTTGCAACAACAGGGCTTGCATCTCGAGCGAGAATGTATTAT
>JBHAFO010000093.1:0-4996 GCA_041856145.1 Alloprevotella sp. | reverse complement strand
CTGCGGGAGAGTAGGTAGCCGCCATTTTAAGAGGAGAGCCTGATTACAGAAATGTAGTCAGGCTCTTTTTTGGTGGGGTGTGGAGGAGAGAGTTAAGCCCTTAGGGGAGTGTAAGTATTCTTTGTATAAGTAAGAGTGTTATGGTAGCACACTTAGAAGAACGTTGTGGCTGGCGCATAAGAATGGGTTTGAAGAGAATGAGGGAGAGTCAGAGAAGTTAAGCCAAGCGTCCAATGATTGAGTCGATAGTCATGCATAGCTGCGGGAGAATAGGCTGTCGCCATTTTTAAGAGAAGAAACTTATCTGTTTTGGAGAAGGGGGGGCTTAGAGAGATACTTCTGTCATCTATGCTTGAGTAAATATAGCGATTGAAAGGACTTGTTCTTTTAGGGAGAATTGCCGAAATTTGTTGGCGTTAGAAGCGCAGCCTTTGCGGGATTTGAGGTTGGTGTGGTATAGGAGAATGTGATTGGAATCGGTGTGGTTTTTATGGAAGAGATTTTACAGAAGTACAATAATTATCTTATTCTTGAGCAGGGGAGGGCGGAGAATACGCAGGAGGCTTATTTGCGGGATGTGCGACGCTTTCTCGATTATCTTGGCGACTATCAGATGCGCCCAGAGGAGGCTACGCTCGAAACGCTTCACCATTATGCATGGACGCTCCACGAGGTGGGTATTGCGCCTCGCTCTCTGGCACGGATGCTGAGCGGGGTGCGCTCGTTCTATCGTTTCCTCCTGCTCGAAGGATATATTGAGAAAAATCCTGCCGAACTCTTGGAATCGCCCAAGCGTGGCAAGCATTTGCCCGAGGTACTCACCTTTGAAGAAGTGGAAGCCATCGAGGCAGTTATTGATCTGAGCGAACCGTATGGACATCGGGATTTGGCAATGATTGAGGTGCTATATAGTTGCGGTTTGCGCGTGAGTGAGTTGTGCAACCTGCAACTCTCGATGCTCGCACTTGAGGAAGGTTTTATTCGGGTCATAGGAAAGGGCGACAGAGAACGTATCGTCCCCATCTCTCCTACAGCCATAGAGCAGTTGCAACGGTGGTTCGTTGATCGTAATGCCATTGACCCTAAGCCTGGCGAGGAGGATTTTGTTTTCATTTCCGCCGCTCGTCGCCAACGCCTGTCGCGCATCACGGTTTTCCATCAAATCAAGATGTATGCAGAGCGGGCAGGTATTACAAAAACGATTTCCCCTCACACCTTTCGACACACCTTTGCCACCCATCTTTTGGAGGGCGGAGCAAATTTGCGCGCCATACAAACGATGCTCGGGCATCATCAAATTGTGACCACGGAGATGTACACCCACATCGATCGGAGCTTTCTCCGTGAACAAGTCCTCAAGTTTTTCCCTCGTAACCAATAACAGAATAGCACCTTGGGACAATTGTACAGATGCAGTCATTATTATCAGGATCGGCGGACACTCAATCTGAGCGTCCGCCGATCCTGATAATTTGAACAAAATGCTGAGTATCCAATGAGGGGGCAGACTAAAACGAATCATTGCGCCAGTCACAACAGGGGCAAGGCTTAGTCTTGCGAGGAGACAAATCAGTGGTTTTTCACAGACCTTTCCTGCGCCACGGCATGCTCAAACATAGCGTTGCTTGGCACTGCTCGCTTGGCTGGGCGAAAAGCTGGATACTCTTCTCCCTCACTTCAATCTCATTCGCTCTTGTAACGTCTGTTCGGTGAAGGCGTTGGGGATGTGGTGGAGCGTCCAGGAGGGCGGAGCACCAACGAGGGTGATGACATCGAAGCGGTACGGCTGATCAAGGCGGTGAGATGCCATATAGGCATGCGCTGCTTGGACGATGTGGCGTTGTTTCTCGAGCGTTACAGTTGTGTGTGCTGGAGCAAAATCTTCGTCTTTGCGGGTCTTGACCTCTACAAAGACCAATTCGCCCAGCCAGTCTGCCACGATGTCGAGTTCCAAATGCCCCGACCGCCAGTTGCGTGCCAAGAGCGTATAGCCCTCTCGGTCGAGGTAGCGTGCCGCCTGTTCCTCGCCAGCATTGCCGTAAATCCGTTTCGCAGTTGCCATCACTTGTGTGCTATGCCTATTCCTCCTCGAAGTTGAAGAGCGAACCCTCAACGGGGGCGTCCTCGTCCGAAGCGTCAGAGGCTGTGTCGGCAACCTCCTTTACTTCAGGAAAGCGTGTTGGGGGCAGTTCCTCGAACTTCTCAACGGCAAGCGTCGTGATGCGCTTTCCTTTTGCCTTGAAGCCCTTCACGCCGATGAACTCCTCCACGTCAATTTCCATCTCGCCACGGAAAGCGTCCGCTCCACCGTAGACCACACGCAGACGCGGATACACTTCGGCTGTCAGCAGTACGAGCTGTGAGCCTTCGCCCTCGCCCATAAAGTTTTGGCGACGCACGGCAGTGCAACGCTCAAAGCAGAAGCGTTTGATATAAGGGAAGTTCTGCTGCGCTGCATCGTATAAAACTGCGGTGAAGACCTTTTCTGGGTCATACTTCTCTATGAGCAAAATGTCCGTGTCATAGTGGTTGCTCACATCAAAGTTGGTTGTATAAAAATCGCCATTCTTGAGTACGACCAACACGAGGTCTTCGGAGTGAAACTCGCCGAGGTATTGACCGTGGTCGTCATAGTTCAAGCGTTGCACATCGTGGTCGAACCATACCTTACGACCGCCCAGTGTGGACGCTCCGTGCGATTTGAGTTGAATACGGTGCACGCTGTTGTGCGTGAGAAGGTTGCCTCGCGATTGTCGCCCTTTCACAGCCAGTTCGCTGAAGTCCTTGTCGAACGACACCCGGCGCAGATTAGGCACAGGCTTGAGCATCACTTTGATCACCTCCGCCTCGCCGTTCGGATTGGCAGTGAAGTAGAGCACACGGCTACCAGCCTCGCCCTGCGTCACATCGTATTCTCGGTCAAGCGTAACGCTCGTTACGTGAAAACGCTTGATGAAACTTGAACCACTCTTCCCATCTCGATAAACCACGTTGTACGTTGTGCGTTTGTCGTTCTTTTTGAAAACAGCGATGTGGATAATCTCTGCCTTTTTCTTCTCAGCTTTCGACCGTTCGGTTTCTCCGACAAACACCTTCTCTGCCACACGGGTCACCTTGTAAGTGCCGTCTTTATAGAAGATAATCACATCGTCGATATCGGAACAATTCTCGACAAATTCGTCCTTCTTCAACCCCGTACCCATAAAGCCCTCGGAGCGGTTGATATAGAGTTTCTGGTTGGCTTCGACCACCTTCGTGGCAATGATGGTGTCGAACGAGCGAATTTCGGTGCGACGCGGATGCAGAACTCCATACTTTTCTTGAATCAAGCGGAACCAGTTGATCGTCACCTCCACCATGTTGTTGAGGTCGTGGTCGATCCGTGCCATCTCCTCCTTCATTCGTGCAATGGCGTCCTCTGCCCGTTCCTTGTTGAAGCGGAGGATGCGTGCCATCTTAATCTCCATCAAGCGCAGAATGTCGTCTTTCGTCACCTCACGAAGGAATTGCGGATAGAAAGGCGTGAGTCGCTCGTCGATGTATTCGCAGGCGGCGTCCATCGTCTTCGCCTCTTCGAATGGCTTGCCCTTATAAATACGTTCCTCGATGAAGATTTTTTCCAACGAAGCGTAGTGCAAGCTCTCCAGGAGTTCGTTGCGACGGATGAGCAATTCCTCGCGAAGCAAATCGCGGGTGCGGTCCACATTGTAGCGCAACACTTCGCTGATGGGCATAAAGCGTGGACGCTTGTCGTCGATGACGCAACAGTTGGGCGAGATGCTCACTTCGCAATCCGTGAAGGCATAGAGCGCATCGAGGGTCTTGTCCGACGAAGTGCCAGGCGTTAGGTGCACCAAAATCTCGACCTCAGCGGCAGTGTTGTCGTCCACCTTGCGGATTTTGATTTTGCCCTTCTCGTTCGCCTTGAGGATACTTTCGATGAGCGAGGAAGTGGTTTTGCCAAAAGGAATCTCTCGGATAACCAAGGTCTTGGCGTCCAATTTCTCGATCTTGGCACGCACCTTGAGCGCACCGCCTCGCAGACCGTCGTTGTAGCGACTTACGTCAATTGCACCGCCTGTGAGAAAGTCGGGGAAGAGTTGGAACTCCTCGCCTTTGAGATAGTGAATTGCTGCCTCGCAGATTTCGCCCAAATTGTGGGGCAGGATTTTGGCAGAAAGTCCTACGGCAATGCCCTCTGCCCCCTGCGCCAAAAGCAAGGGAAACTTCACGGGCAGAGTGATCGGCTCTTTGTTACGCCCGTCGTAGGAGAGTTTCCAATTTGTTGTCTTGGGGTTGAACACCACGTCGAGGGCAAATTTCGAGAGGCGTGCTTCGATGTAACGAGAAGCTGCTGCCGAGTCGCCCGTGAGGATATTTCCCCAGTTGCCTTGGCAGTCGATGAGCAAGTCTTTCTGCCCCAATTGCACGAGGGCATCAGCGATCGAAGCATCGCCGTGCGGGTGGAATTGCATCGTATGCCCCACCACGTTTGCCACCTTGTTGTAACGCCCGTCGTCTAAGCGTTTCATCGAGTGCAGAATGCGACGTTGCACGGGTTTGAAGCCGTCCGTCAAATGAGGGACAGCACGCTCCAAGATCACATAAGACGCATAGTCGAGAAACCAATTCTGGTACATACCCGAGAGTTGGTGTCGCAAAATGGCATCCGTCGTATTCGTGGGAACATAAGCAGAGTGCGCCTCCGTGGACGCCTCTACATTCTCATTCTCGAGGTCTTTCAGTTCGTCGCTCATCGCAATAAATAGTTGTGCCACACGGCAGTCCGCTTGGCATCATTCGTTGTGCTAAAAGGTATATACTCGCCTTGTTTGCAACCAAGGCTTATCTCTGCAAAGATACGAATTTATGGTAACTCTCCAGCCCCCTCAAATTCCATTTTTTACACCAAGATTAACACACCGAGGCTGGGAGAAAACGCGTCCGATGCCTCTCGGAAAAACACGAAGCCTTGGAGAAAAAACGGGAGGCGCAG
>JBHAFO010000092.1:0-16135 GCA_041856145.1 Alloprevotella sp. | reverse complement strand
GTTGCGCATCAATAGACGTTGGTTCGTGCCACGGTCGCGCCCCACCATGATACGTGGGTCGTAGCTCGGGCCCGAAGCCATGCAGAGAATTTCGCCCGTGGAAGGTTCAATGGCAACGATGGCACCGAGTTTTCCCTGCAAGAGGCGCTCTGCCAACTCTTGGAGTTCTCGGTCGATACCTAACGTGAGGTTTTTCCCTGCCACTGGCAAACGGTCGTACTTCCCGTCGGCATAATGCCCTTGGGTGCGCCCCCGAACATCACGGAGCATAATGTGCATGCCTTTCTCGCCCCGTAGCTCTTTCTCGTAGGAACGCTCGATGCCGAGCTTACCGATGTCGTCGCCACTGCGATAGTAGTTGTCCGCCTCAATATCCTTTGGATTTACTTCGCCCACATCTCCCAGAATGTGCGCCCCCGAACCGCCGGCGTAACGGCGCACGGAGCGTTTTTCCACAGAAAAGCCATTGAACCGAAAAAGTTTCTCTTTGAACATCGAGAATTCCTCCGCTGGAATTTGACTCATGAATATCTGCGGTTTATAGCGAGAATAGCCAGAATTTTTAGTCGGGTCTTTAATGTCACGCATCCGCTGTTTGTATTCCTCAACAGTGATACCTACAGCTTCGCAGAACTGCACCGTGTCCACACCCCGCTGTTCCTGCATCGTCACCATGATATTATAGGAAGGCTCATTATAGACGAGCAATTCGCCATGACGGTCGAGAATAAGGCCACGAGATGGGTATAGAATATCCTTGCGGAATGCGTTGGAGTCGGCATTCCGCTTGTAGTCGTCGCTCAAAAGCTGGAGGGTGAGGAGGCGAATGATGTAGATAATAATAATCGCTACAGCAATTCCGCCGATGACGAACTTCCGATTTTCTAAGTTGAGTTTACTTGCCATGCTTGGTGCCGTTGTGGCGAATGGACTCTATGGCGAGGACGCAAAGGAAACTGAGGATAATTCCTCCGCCCATAGAGAGAAGAAGGAATTGCCAGTTGGAAAAAGTGAAAGCCTCAAGGAGGGTGTAAAGCAGGGTGTTGATGAAAACCAAACAAAAGGCATAGCGCAGAAAACCGCCCCACTCCATCGTTCTTGCAGAAGGCATCCAAGTGTCGTCCTTATCCTTATCCTGTGGTTGGAAGAGGCGCATCAAGGCTGGCGCAACAAAGCCCGTGAACGACAGCGAAGCGGCTGCCATGCCCGGGGTGTTGGTGAAAAGGTCGATGCTAAGCCCTAAGAGAAAACTTGTTGTAAGAAAAATCCAACGAGGTGTCTGACTTGTGAGGGTGCAGAGGAAGAAAACGTAAGGCAGCGGGGTAGCGTAGCCCAACAGATGTATATGATTGAACACAAACACCTGTAGGGCAAGTAATCCTACGAACCAGCCAAATCGCTCAAAGAATGTTTGTACCATTTTCTTGGGGTTAGGGTGTTTGCAACGAGTCGAATCTTTCGGCTTGGTGTCTTAGCGTGTCAATTTCAGCCTTGTAGGGAGTTGTCACCACGCTGACATGGCGGAGGCGTGAGAAGTCCGTACCTAAATTGATGCGCAGGCGGAACGACTGACCATCGGGGGCATTCTCAATTTTGCGGATAGTACCCACAAAGATACCAGGAGGAAAGACTGCACTATAGCCACTCGTTTCAATTTTTTCGCCCACCTTCACCTTGGCATAACGGGGTATATCATCTACATAGGCTTCGTGCCGATTTGTGCCGTCCCATTGCAGGTAACCAAAATACTCCTGCCCTCGGATGCGACACGAGATGCTTGACTTCGGGTTCGTCACGGGCATCACGAGCGAATAGTGAGGGCCTGCAAGGTACACAATACCCACGACTCCCGTACCTGCCACCACTCCCATTTCAGGCTTGATGCCATCAACAGTGCCACGGTCTATGACTAAATAATGGTCTGTACCCACACCATTGGACGTCACCAAGGCTGGCACACGCTGATAGGTCTGCAAGATGGCTTGCATGATGCTATCATTGATGGGCGTATTGCCGTTGGCACTTTGCATTTGTTGCCTGAGCAATTCATTTTCGGTTTGTAGACGCACAATCTCTTGGGTCAGTTCTGTGTTGTTCTCCCCAAGATGGAGATACGCCAAGGCATCGGCGTGCCAACGGTCTATGCTTGCCACCACCGTGTTCACCGACGAAAACCACACGCTGCCCTGGTAGCTGTTGTACCGAAAGAGCAGCGTGAGACTGAGAACCTCGAGGAAGAGGAACAGAAATACGTGACTATATTTCCGTAGAAAGTCTAATAGATTTTGCATCTATCTATGACGAGAAATTTAGCGCATGAGGAACGAGTACTGGTCAGCCTTCTTGAGGGCTTCGCCAGTGCCTTTTGCCACGCAGAGCAATGGGTCTTCTGCCACGTGGAAAGGGATGTTGATTTTATTGGTCAAGCGCTTGTCAAGACCGCGAAGGAGCGCGCCACCGCCAGTGAGCCAGATGCCATTCTTCACGATGTCGGCATAAAGTTCTGGGGGCGTATTTTCCAAAGCTGTGAGCACCGCAGTTTCAATCTTAGCAATAGATTTCTCCAAGCAATGGGCGATCTCTTGATAGCAAACGGGCACTTCGATTGGCAAAGCCGTGATACGGTTTGGACCATGAACGATGTAGTCGGCTGGGGCATCGCTACCCAAATCGTTGAGGGCTGCGCCCACATTGATCTTGATACGCTCAGCCATACGCTCACTGACCTTTACGTTGTGCTGGCGGCTCATATAATCTTGAATGTCGGCGGTGAAATCGTCACCTGCCATCTTGATCGAGTTGTTTGAAACGATGCCACCAAGAGAAATGACCGCAATCTCGGTTGTTCCGCCACCTATGTCTACAATCATGTTACCCTCGGGTGCTTCCACATCCAAGCCGATACCGATGGCTGCAGCCATAGGTTCGTAAATGAGGAAGATGTCACGACCGCCAGCATGTTCGGCTGAGTCGCGCACAGCACGTAGCTCCACTTCTGTTGAACCAGAGGGAACGCCAATAACCATGCGGAGCGAAGGACTGAAGAGGCGACGATCGCCAATAGCTTGCTTGATCAAACCACGCATCATCTGCTCGCAGGCGTTAAAGTCTGCGATCACGCCATCACGCAAAGGGCGAACAACATTGATCTTGGCGTTCGACTTTTCATACATCAGCTTTGCTTTGTCGCCAACAGCTATCATCTTTTCGTTGTGCATATCCAATGCGACAACAGAAGGCTCGTTCACAATGATTTCACCATCGGCAATAATGAGGGTATTTGCCGTTCCCAAGTCCATTGCCAGCTCTTGGGTGAAAGAGAAGAGGTTGGAAAAAAATCCCATGAAGTATATAATATAAGAGGTGTGCGGTGAAAAACTACACGCAGGTTTATTTAGTGTTTTCTGTAAACCATGCACCGATGGCGCTGTCATAGTGACTGCTCACACCAAAGGCTTTCGTGGCGAATTTACGACGCTCCTCGAGCGTTGTCTGTGCACCCGACTGTTGCAAGATTGCCAGCAAGTCGGCATATTCAGCCTTGGAAGGTACAATCACTACGTCGTTGAAATTCTTGGCAGCCGCACGGATGAGGCTGATGCCACCGATGTCGATTTTCTCAACAATCTCGCTGGGCGTTGCTCCACTGGCTACAGTGGCTTCAAAGGGGTAAAGATCCACAATCACGAGGTCGATAGCAGGAATTTCATACTGTTGCATTTGCGTGGCATCCTCAGCGAGGTTGCGACGTGAGAGGATACCGCCAAAAATCTTAGGGTGCAAAGTTTTTACACGACCGCCTAAAATGGAAGGATAGCCCGTGATGTTTTCGACCTTCTCGCAAGGGAAACCCTGCGATTCGATGAACTCTTGCGTGCCACCAGTAGAGAGAAATTTGACGCCTTCAGCATGAAGTTTGGTCAAGAGTTCGTCCAAACCATCTTTGTGATATACAGAAACAAGAGCTGTTTTGATTGTTTTTTTATCAGACATAGTGTCCTGTTTTATTGGGTGATATGGGGTGCTTCACTCCTTGCTTGCACCGAGAGATGGCGGTCGGCAAATGAGAGTGTTGCAAAGTTACTATTTTTTCTTGATAGCAAGGGCTGTGCAATGGCTTATCTCTTACGATTTTGTATAATATAACAGAAAAGGAAAATGCGCAAGCGATCGTTACGATCGTCTGCGCACTTTGTAGAGCCAGAAGCTATAGACTAATTCTGCAACCTTGTAGGCATATCGCAGAGAAAGCAGGAGCGTGTTGGAGTAGACGCCGTTTTCTTTGAGCGCGCGCCGATGTTCGAGCATGCCCTTGCGATAGCTCTGAAAGCCAGAGGTGGATGCTCCTCCTTTTTTCATAGATACCCAATTGTCGCGGACGTATTTCGTGCGAATCTTGTGGTTGCGAATCAGACGCAGAATGCAGTCGAAGTCGGCTGCCACGGTATAGGTGTCATTGAAGTAGCCATACTTGTCATAAATGGCTTTGCGACAATAGAATGTAGGATGCCCTGGAATCAATCCGAAACGCAATGCCCAAGGACGAAACCAGCGTGAAGAGTAGTAACGTACAGGGACTTTTGTTTTGGGATTGACATAGTGGAGGTCGGCGTAGACGGCGTCGATATTCTCGTCCTTCAGCTGTTTGGCAATCGTGGAAAGGATGTCTTTCCGATTGTAAGTGTCGTCCGAATTGAGAAAGCCAATGACTTCGCCCGTCGCCATGCGCAACGCCTTGTTCATAGCATCGTAGATTCCCTTGTCTTTCTCGCTTTTCCAACGCATTCGCCCCTCAAAGAGTGGCTCGTAACGTTGTATAATAGAAAGCGTAGCATCCTCTGAAGCGCCGTCAATCACTATATATTCATAGTCTTTGTGGTCTTGCCAGAGTATGCTTTGAAAGGTCTCCTCAATGCTGGAGGCGCTGTTGTATGCGACGGTGATAACCGTAAACTTCATTGCTTCCTACTTTGTGACATAAACTAAAACTCAGGCTAAGTTTTGAAACTTGCCTGAGTTTTGGGTGAGCCTCTTGTCGGATTCGAACCAACGACCCCGAGATTACAAATCACGTGCTCTGGCCAACTGAGCTAAAGAGGCGGGTGGGTAAGCTCTCTGTATCGCGCCGCTACAACCAACTACCTTTGCTGCGATCAAGCCCTGGAGGGTTCGAAGGGAGCTGGCCGTACAGCACTTACCCGCTGTTTTGTGATGCAAAATTAGGAACTTGTTTTGAAACGACCAAATGTTTTTGCGCCTTTTTTTGATAGAAAAAATCGCAAGGGCTTTTGGTGTGTGCGCTAATTGTCTGATAAACAAAAGAAATTGCGTGGTAAAATTTTTCGTATCCTATTCGTGATTTCTTGCGAAAGAGGCAGGGATAAAAGATGAGCCTTGCAGTTTTAGCGTTTGGCATGCTTCTTTAACTTTTCGCAGTGGGGAAAAATCACGGTAGGCGAGTGGTAAAAAAGCTGTAGGCGGGTGCAGGAAAAACGGCAAGCCTTCTAAAAATTTCTTCCTGCGCAGAGAGAAATTTCTTCATGCGCCTCTCGGAATGACTTGGGGCGCATGAAAAAGAGGAGAACAGCCTTGCGACAGCCATTCTCCTCCTTCTGCTATTGCAAAGATAACACTTGGAGCAAGGAAATGCAAGTCCAAATGTTGCGAAACCTAAAAGAAAGCATCTCTTTTTAAGACTTTGTACCTACGTTTTGCCTTTGAAAAACAGGAGAGCCGAGGGAAATGCGTATTTTTGTAGGATATTAGAATGCTTGCAAGGCGATTGCGCTTTGCGAGCAGGCATACAGAAAGAAATTGCAACGGATGAAACGATTGAATCGTAGGAAGATCGCAAAAATAACAGGGTGGATTATTGGTACGCCAATAGCCCTCTTTTTCCTTTTAGCCATTCTGCTCTATCTCCCGCCTGTGCAAAGGTGGGCAGTCAATGCCTTGGGCGAACATTTGAGTAAGTCTTCGGGCGTGCGGGTGTCGGTCGAGGAAGTCCGACTGGCATTCCCGCTCGACCTCCGTGCAGGGGGCGTGTTGGCTGTAGATGCTCAGAAAGACACCTTGCTACGGGCAAAGGAATTGCATCTCGATGTGGCGTTGCTTCCTTTGTTTGGCGGTGAAGCACAGGTGAGCGGTTTTAGGTTGAACGGGGCACGCCTGAACACAAAAGGATTTATATCCAACTGCCAAATTAGTGGGCAAGTTGGCGTTCTTTCAGCCGATGCACCGGGCGTGAACTGGGAGGCTGGAACTGTGCCCCTCAAGGGCTTGAAATTGGAGAACAGCGACCTCTACATCCAACTCGCCGATACGGCAAAACCCGACACGGTGAAAACGCCCTCGAAGTGGCAGATTGCGATAGACAAAGCCGACATTCTGAAATCGAACCTCCTGCTTTCTCTCGCAGGGGATACGATGCACGTGAGCGCGATGCTCACGAAGGCGCACTTAGTAAAGGGCAATATCAATTTGGCAAAGAAGCTCTACACTTTTGAACGGATCGACATTCGTGACGGTGCATTACTTTACGACGTGCCGAAGCCTGCCGATGCCCCTGCGGCTTTGGCATTGTTGCGCCAATATACCACAAAGGAAAAGCCTTTGCGCCTGCGTAATGGCGATCTCAACGTGGCGCATTTGCATTTCGCTAACCTGACCACACGCCTTGAGCGTCTGCGTTACGACAGCTTGGGCACGTTGCAGTTCGACCTGCGTCATTTACAAACGACGGAGCGTTCGGGATTGACAATCAAGCGTGGAGAGGGCGTTTTCGCGATGGACAAGAAGGGACTGCGATTGGATAAGCTGACTTTGGAAACGGACAATTCGTCCTTTGCAGGTCATGTCGGCTTTGGACTGACCTCTCCGATGTGCTATGATGTGGCGTTGCGGGGAACGTTGGGCGATAAAGACGTGCGCACCCTCGGGGCATTGTTCTTCACGCCCAAGCAACGACAAAACTACCCCCGCAAGAAAGCAAATTTGGATGTCGTGATGACGGGCACACTGGCGCACCTCACGCTTCAGAAGTGCAATGTGGAAATGCCTGGCGTTGTGAAATTTCAAGGTAAGGGGTGGATCAAGAATGCGACTTCAACGCTGCGCTCAGGAAGTTTTGGAATTGATGTGACAGCCTATGACCTGCGTCCGCTTTTCCGCTTTGCTGAACAAAACTTGGACAAGACTTTGCAAATCCCTCAGCGCACAAGGGCTAAGGGCATGGTTTCGTTCCAAGGCAGTCGGTATGCCGGCGATTTACGCATAGCGTCGCAAGGAGGAACGGCAATGGTGAAAGGAGAAGTCAATACGCAAAGCGAAAGTTATCAAGCCACGCTCAGAGCGACGAACTTCCCCTTGCAAAAGTTTTTGCCAGCCTATGAAGGTTCGGCTCTGACAGCCTCGGGCAAAGTGAAAGGGCGAGGCTTCGATCTCCTTTCATCGAGGGCTTATATGGATAGCCAGCTCCGTGTGGAACGCCTCTCCTATGCGGGCTACAACTTGAACGGTATTCTCTTCGACGGACGTATAACGGGCAAAGAGGCAAAAGGTGCTTTCAAGGTGAACAACGAGATGCTTGAGGCTTCGGGCACGATGGATATGCAAATAGGTAAGCGCATCGACTTGCTGCTGAATGCCCATTTCGATCGCATCGAAGCTGACCGCTTGGGCATTGCTAAGGAGAAGACGACCCTCGGAGGCGAACTGAACATCAAGGCACATACGAACCGACAGTTTACTGCTTATGGTTTTGATGCCAACATCGCTAATGCTTTTGTCAGCACAGACACCCGTGGCTCTTCTTTGCAGGACATGAGTCTTTATTTGGAGAGTGCACCGCGGAATGCAGAGGCGCGTATGAAAGCTGGCGACCTCGAACTGACTTTTGCCACTAAGGGAAGTTTACCGATGATGGCTGCGCGGGTGCAACAGCTCATGGCTACTTACGAAAAGCAGGTGGTAAAAGGCATCGTGCGTCAAGACTTGATGATGCGAGAATTGCCCATGGGGACGCTGACCATTCGTAGTGGTAAGCGAAACCCCTTGGCAAGTGTCTTGCGCCTGCAAGGCTACAGTTATGAGAACCTATTGGTAGACGCGACAATCAGCCCTGTTGATGGCATCAATGGTGTGGCACAAAGTAGCGGATTGCAGGTGCAGGGTTTGCAGATAGATACTGCCAGTTTGCGTTTCGTTACGGACAGTGCAGGCTTGAAGGCTTATACTTCCATTAAGAGTTACAAGAAGCGTAACCCTAACCGTTTCTCCATCGAAGGCATGGCTTATCTCTTGGACGATGGGGCAGGTTTTGAAGGCGAATATAAGGATGCCAATGGCAATACAGGCGTGAAAGTGGGCGCAGAAGGGCGGTTTGAGAATGGCGGTATGCGCTTCCGACTTTTCCCTGCTACGCCAATTCTCGCTTACAGACGCTTCACTATCAACGAAGACAACTATTTCTATATCTCGCCCAAGGGTTTCTGTAGTGCCTCGATCGACTTGATTGCTGACGATGGTACGGGGTTGAAAGTTCACGGTGCGCCTTCCGACACGCTGACAGACCTGACAATTAACATTAAAGACCTCAATCTAACCGAATTGAGTAGTATCTTGCCGATGTTGCCATCCTTGGAGGGAAAACTCTCGGGCGACCTCCATTGGGTGAATACGCCGAAAGAGAGAAGTATTGGCGTAGACCTGCATTCTAAAGCCTTGGTTTATGAGGGCATCTCGCTGGGACGTGTTGGCGTGGAGGGTATCTTGTTGCCCAAAGAGGCTGATACGTACTACGCAATGGCTACTATTTCCTCCGACGAGGTGGAAGGACTTACTTTTGATGGCATATATACCAACACCGGGGCTGGCAAAATTGACGGGGTGGTGAAGCTCGAGGAATTTCCAACGAAGATGCTCAATGGTTTCTTAGCAGGAACAGATGTCTTGATGGACGGAAAAGCCAACGGCAAGCTGAACCTTACAGGACAAGTGAGCAACCCGACCATCGACGGAGAATTGGATTTGAGTGCCGCACGTATCTATAGTAAAGTCTACGGCTTCTCGTACAAAATAGATCCCCGCCCTGTGATCTTCGACAAGAGTAAAATTGTGCTGGACAACTTCCGCTTGATTTCAGGGGCGAAGGAAGCATTGACTTTGGACGGCAATGTTGATCTGACAACCCTCACAGACGTTTCGCTGAACCTCGGCATCAAGGCAAAGAACTTTGAACTTGTCAATGCCAAGAAGCAAAAGGAAAGTTTGGTCTATGGCAAAATTTACAGCGACTTTACTGGGCGTATCAGCGGGGCAATGAGTCGCCTGCGCCTGCGGGGCAATTTGTCCATACTTCCAACGACCGATATGACGTACATTCTCAAAGACTCCCCTTTGAACACCGACGACCAACTGAAGTCCTTGGTTGAATTTACAAGTTTCACTGACACAACTTCCGTGGCGCAGGTCGAGAATGTAGAAAGTGGCGGTATGGACGTTAATTTAGGTATCTCCGTGGGCGACAATGCGAAGTTACATTGCGAACTCAGCGCTGACGGGAAAAGCTACGTGGACGTTTATGGAACCGGCAACCTCACTTTCCGCATGACACCTCAGGGAGATATGATTTTGACAGGCACTTATACGATGCGCGAAGGTAGCATGGCGTATGAAATGCCAGTGATCCCGTTGAAAAAGTTCACTATCCAAGAGGGAAGTAGCATTAAGTTTACGAGCGACCCGATGAACCCAACGCTCAACATCACGGCTACGGAACGCTCCAAGGCACTGGTGACGGAGAACGATGTGCAACGGGCGGTGACATTTAATACGGGTATAGTTGTCACGCAAACGCTCGAAAATATGGGACTTGCCTTTACCATCGAAGCTCCAGGCGACCTCTCTGTGACCAATGAACTACAATCAATGTCCAAGGAAGAGCGCGGAAAAGTTGCCGTGGCAATGCTTGCCACGGGAATGTACCTGACCAATCAGAGTTTGGCGAATGGTACGGGCTTCAAAGCCTCAAGTGCGCTCAACGCCTTCCTACAGAGCGAAATTCAGCAGATAGCGGGAAATGCGCTGAAGACCATTGATATTAGTTTGGGAGTAGAAGATGGCACGAGCGCAGTTGGTACAGCAACGACCGACTACTCTTTCCAATTCTCCAAACGTTTCCTCGACAATCGCCTAACGGTGAACGTGGGCGGTCGGGTGTCTACGGGAGCAGACGCTGTGAACGATGGCGAAAGTTTCATTGATAACATCAGTCTTGAATATCGGCTTGATCAGAGTGCCTCGCGTTATGTGCGCCTTTTCTACGACCGCAACACGCAAGATCCCTTTGAGGGGCAAATCACGGAAGCAGGCGTAGGCTTGGTGTTGAAGAAGAAGACAAACAATCTCGGAGAGCTTTTCATTTTCCGCCGTAAGAAGAAGGCAGAGAAATGATGAGCCGTTGCCGAAATCGAAACAAGGTATGAGAAAAAACAGTCATATATATAAGGAGTGGCTCTGGTCACTGACTCGTTGGGCGTTGAGCCTGTCTGTGGTGTTTTTCGGCGTGGCTTGCTCCACCACGAAGAACCTCCCTGAGGACGAGCAGCTTTATGTGGGAATTGATGAGATTGCCTATGACGGCTATAAGCGACAATCGTCGAAGAAGCAAGCCGAGGAGGGCGTGATTAAGTCGGTGGCAACAGCCGTGCAAAAGGTGGGAGAGGCTTTAGATGGCAAGTCTGTCGCCTCTGTCAGCGATGCCCTTTCTGCCACCTCGCCCCAGGAGCTTTCCAAGGCAGAGCGCAAGGCACAAAAGGTAGCTCTCGCGCAAGCCAAGAAAGAGTGGGAGGCGACCAAGACAGAGGTGGAAGCCGTTTTGGCTTACGCTCCGAATCACGCCTTGATGGGCTCAAGTTCCTTGCGCTCGCCTTTGCGTTTTGGCTTATGGTTCTACAATGCCTACGTGAACGACTCTACAAAATTTGGCCGTTGGATGTTCCGCACCTTTGCCACGGATCCCGTTTTGATTTCGACGGTCAATCCCGATGTACGCGCCAAGGTGGCTACGAACACCCTGCGCAATTACGGTTACTTCCAAGCGAAGGTGAGCAGTGAGGTGCGCACGCAGAAAAATCCCCGCACTGCCAAAGTGGCTTATAACATTGTCCCTAATCTCTTGTGGCGCTACGACAGTGTGGAATATCGTCACTTCCCAGGCTTGCAAGACAGCTTGGTGCGAGCCACTCTCACGGCGGCGAACATTCAGAAAGGGCGTGCCTTCTCTGTACTCAGCCTTGAACAAGAGCGTAACCGCTTGAGCAATCTTTTCCGGGAGAATGGTTATTATTTCCACCGCCCCACTTTCATTGCCCTGCAAGCCGACACGTTTGAACACCACGGCAAGGTGGATATGCGCATACTGCCTTCAAAGCAAACGCCCGAAAGACTTAACCACCCTTGGTACGTGGGAAAAACCTACGTGAGTGTGAGCCGTTTCTCTGGTGATAGCCTGACAAATACCCTCGATAGGCGAGGAGTGAGCATTGCCTTTAGTGGGAAGAAACCGCCCTTGCGCCCCTATATGTGGCGTCACGCCCTCTTCTTTCGCCGTGGCGACCGTTATGCACTTTCGCAAGAGAAGCTCTCGCTCGAGAAGCTCAACGATATTGGCGTGTTCTCGCATCTGGATTTGAGTTTCGTGCCTCGTGACACGATGCCTACTACTGACACTTTGGACGTCTATATCAATGCGGTGATCGACAAGCTCTACACTGCAAGCTTGGAGGTGAATGCCAAATTGAAAAGTAACCAACAAGTTGGTCCAGGACTCTCTTTTGAGTTGGCGAAGCTCAATGCTTTTAACGGCGGGGAACGCTTGGCATTCAAAGTTTATGGGTCATACGAGTGGCAAACAGGCGCAGGCTCGGAAGGCGGTAATTCTTTGCTTAACTCCTATGAAGTGGGAACGCAACTCTCGTTGGAATATCCGCGCTTTATCCTGCCTTTTGTGAGTCGGCGTCGCCTGCGTTTCCCCGCGACAACGACCTTTGCCGTGAATGCAAACTGGCGTAATCGTGCGAATTTCTACCAGGTTGTGTCAGCAGGACTCTCAGCAAATTATCAGTGGCATAAGAGAAAAACGCTGACCCATTCCTTGACGTTGTTCAACTTCGAGTACAGCAGACTTCTGTCTACTACTACTACTTTCGATTCCATTCTGCATGCCAATCCTGCCCTCGCAGTGAGTATGAGCAATCAGTATATCCCGTCGTTAGGATACTCGCTGACCTATTCTTCAGCAGCCAACCATCGCAATCCTGTGTGGGTGCAACTGACTGTCAAAGAGGCAGGTTTATTGACCAACACGGCTTTCCATGCTTTCGGAAAACCTTGGACTGAAAAGGGAAAGCGCATACTCGGTACGCCCTTCTCGCAATTTGTGAAAATCACAGGCGAGGTGCACCACCAAGTGAAGATACGCAATCTTTTCACCTTGGCGTCTCGCCTCTTTGCAGGGGCTATCTTTAGTTATGGTAATAGCAATTATGCGCCCTATGCCGAACAGTTCTATGTTGGGGGTGCGAACAGTGTGCGAGCTTTCACCGTGCGCAGTGTTGGTCCCGGTAGCTACAAGTCGCCCTCCTCTAAGTACGCCTATCTCGATCAAACGGGCGATGTCAAGTTTGAAGCCAATGTGGAGGCACGTTTCCCCTTGATGGGGAGCTTGCACGGCGCAGTGTTCTTAGATGCAGGCAATGTGTGGACACTGCGCACGGCAACAGCTGGCGATGCAGGCAAGTTTGCCTTTAGTAAGTTGAAGAATGTGGCAGTCGGCACAGGCTTTGGCTTACGCTATGATATGAGCTTTTTGGTACTTCGCTTCGATCTCGGCGTGGCACTCCACGCCCCCTATGATACGGGCAATAGCGGGTGGTACAATATCCCCAGCTTTTCAAAAGGGCTGGCATTCCACTTCGCCATCGGTTATCCGTTCTAAACACCCATTGCAAGCCTCTCGTTTTTTGAATTATACATCAAAATTAACACACGAGGGCAGGCTGTAAATCCTTTCTATGCCTGCCGTTGATACGGGAAGGCTTGGAAAAATTACGAGAAGGCTTGGAAAAATAGCGGGAGGCGTAGGGTGATTTTTCAAGTTGCGCCACTTGTTTTGTCGTTTCAAGCGCAAAAAATAAGGGACAATGGTCTTGTGAGCCATTGTCCCTTATTTCGTACTGCAAAGATAATACTTTTGCGTGCCAAATGCAAGTGGAAATGTTGCGAAGTCTTAAAGGCGGATGACGTCTTTAAGGATTAAGGCAGGCTTGAAACGCTTTGCAGTTGGCGTAGCGGTTTTGCTGTCAAAAAAGCAGGCGGTTCGATTGTCCATTTGGATAACCGAACCGTCTGTAAAGAAGAGGATTTTTGAAGCGATTACTTCGTGTAGAGCAACCACGCACCAGCAAACTTGGCACGAAGTTGGTCGCGAGAAGCGGCAGCCGATGCCTTGTCGCTATATGAAGAGGCGATCACACGATACCAGCCCGTCTGACCGTTGATCGTTTCATTGGTCTTAATGATACGTGCATCGTTGCCTTCAGCTTTAAGACGGTTGAGCAATGCTTCTGCATTCACCTGGTTGATGAAACTGCCAACGACTACGCTGTACGCCTTCAGGGCTGCGCCATTCACCACGCTGTAGCCACCGCTGATGGTGCGCACGTCGCTGTGATCTGCAGGTGCTGTGGTCACAGGAGTCACTGTCACTGTCTCGGTTGGAGTTGTTGGTGTGGTGGCAGAAACTGCTACTGCTGTTGTGTTGTTCTCTGCAGCCTGTGCCTTGGCGCGCTCATAGGCTTGTTTATAAGCACTTTCTTGAGATTTACATGCGTTGAAAGCTACGGCTGAACAGATTGTCAGAACGAGAAAAAGGGATTTCTTCATTGTCGAAAATGCGTTTTAGGGGTTCTCTTAAAGGGGAGGAAAATCCTCCATGCGATTGTTCTGTGGCAAATATACGCATTCTTATTGAAGAAATAGGCGGGTACGAGCGTTAAACTACGCTAAGTGGCAAAAGTTTTTCTGTTTTTTGTATGGGAATTCAGAGGAAAAGAGTAATTTTGGAGTGTTGAATATATAAAATTGAAAGTATGAAAGCTTTGAACATTCTCTTGGCCTTTGTTGGCGGTGCTGCTGTAGGTGCAGCTTGTGGCGTTCTTTTTGCTCCAGAAAAGGGCGAAGACACTCGTACACGCATTGCTGACGCTTTGCGCAAGCGTGGCATCCGTTTGAACCGTGAGGAGATGGATGGCCTTGTCGATGACATCGCAGAAGAACTTGGCGCAACTGCACAATAATTGTAGCCAACTTCGCTGCACAACAAACCTATCTGACGCCTGCCTCGTTCGTGGGGTGGGTGTCTGTCCTTATTATCAATGGTCGGCGATGAATGGTCGTAGACCCTTCCCTCATATTTAGACTTTTCTGCCGTGTTTGCAAACGAACGGAATGTAGAGTTGCTCAGTAAAATAGTTACTGACACAAAACGCTTGGTAGAACTCCGCTTGCGCCACTTTCAGCTGGATTGTGTCACGCGCTTTACGGAATTACTCTCAACCTTAGCGGTTGCCTTTTTTGTGGTGCTCTTCCTTTTTCTGGGACTCGTGGTTGGCTCGATCGCCCTATTCCTCTGGTTGGCTTTTGCCATAGGGACTGGATGGGCGTGCCTCGTAATTATGGGATTCTATCTCCTATTGGCGGTGCTCGTAGTGGCTTTCCGTCATGTGCTTATCACAGAGCCTTTGAGTCGTATTATTGGTGCAATTCTTTTAGACTATAGTGGTAAGGTAGACAAAGAGCCTGCACCAAATGCTTCAACCTATTAGACCTACGACATGCAACCGCAACGTATTCATAGCATCCGCAACTGGCGTCAAGAAATGGCACAGTTGGAAAAAGAAATAGCGCAAGCTAATGCCGATTTGAAGTATTCGGTGAACCGCTTGACGCAACCTTCGCCTGCAAGCTCTAAGGGCGAGCAAATTGCGTTCTATATGAACCGAGGCATGGCAACCGCCAGCACGTTATGGACGCTCTATAAAGTGTACAAGCGCTTGCGCGGGGTGCGTAAATTCTTCAAGTGGTAGGATCCCGAAATGAAGTATTACGAATATTCCTTTACGCTTACGCCATCTTCAACCGTGGCGCAAGAAGTGCTTTCTGCCGTCTTGGCTGAAATTGGCTTCGATAGTTTTGTGCCCACGGAGAGTGGGTGTAATCCTTTGCTGGCTTATATCAAGCAGTCGGACGACGATGCGGAAGCGTTGGAAGCCGTCTTGGCAGATTTTCCTATGCCTGACACCGCTGTTGCTTACGTTCGTGAAGAAGCGGAGGATAAGGACTGGAACGAGGAGTGGGAGAAGAATTATTTTCAGCCCCTACTCGTCGATGACCGCTGCGTCGTGGCAAGCACTTTTCATACGGATGTGCCCGAGGCAGAATACCGTATATTCATCAACCCCCGCATGTCTTTTGGCACAGGTCACCATGCCACGACTTCGCAGATGCTTTCAGAAATTCTGAATGCCGATGTTGCAGGAAAACGGGTGCTGGACATGGGATGCGGGACAAGCATTCTTGCCATTCTTGCACGCCTGCGAGGTGCACGGGAGGTTTTGGCGGTCGATTATGACGAATGGTGCGTTGAAAACTCTAAGGAGAATATTGCACTGAACGGCTTGGACGGTATCGAAGTCCGCTTGGGCGATGCCTCTGCCTTGGAGGGAGAAAATCCTTTCGACCTTGTTTTAGCCAATATCAACCGCAACATTTTGCTCAATGATATGGACAAATATGTGGCAGTGATGCGTCAAGGAGCTACAATCCTTATGAGTGGTTTTTTTGTGGACGATGTGCCTTTGTTGGAAGAGGTTGGGAGGAAAAATAGCTTGCGCCTTCTGCGTTCTCACGACCGCGATCGCTGGGCTTGCATCGCCTTTGTGAAAGAATAAGCAGACTTTTCTGTGCTGTTTTATAAGGAGGGAAAAGTCTGAAAAGACCTCCGAATTTTATACAATCAGCCCTTGTTGCTCCGAGAAGCAACAAGGGCTGATTTTTTGATGCAAGGTAAAACGGC
>JBHAFO010000091.1:0-3239 GCA_041856145.1 Alloprevotella sp. | reverse complement strand
TAGTCGCCCACACGGGTGCGCCTCAAGCCTGTGAGGTGCGCTCCTGAGCCGAGGGCTTCGCCCAAGTCACGGGCGAGTGAACGGATGTAAGTGCCTTTTCCGCAGACAACACGCAGTGTAAGGCGTGGGAGGTCGAAGTCCAAAATTTCGATCTCATCGATGCGGATACGCTTGGCTTGCAACTCCACATCTTTTCCCTTACGCGCGAGGTCATAAGCCCTTTTCCCCTCAATTTTACAAGCACTGAAAACGGGTGGCACTTGGTCTATTTCTCCCACAAACTGAGGCAAAGTTTGTGCCACAAGCTCTCGTGTAATATGTTCCGTTGGATAAGTGGCATCGATGGGCAGCTCCAAGTCGAAACTCGGGGTTGTTGCGCCTAACGTCAGCTCTGCCACATACTCCTTGGTGCATTGTTGTAAGGCTTCGATGCGTTTGGTCGCCTTCCCCGTACAGAGGAGTTCCACGCCTGTGGCTTTGGGGTCGAGCGTTCCTGCATGACCTACTTTCAATCGCTTGACGCCCAACTTGCGAGAGAGCATCCAGCGCACCTTTGCCACCAACTGAAAAGCTGTCCAGTCCAGCTCTTTATCAAAAGCCAAGACTTCGCCAGCGAAGAAGTCGTATGTTTTATTTGCCTCCATCTGCTCAACTTACCATTTTCAGCGAGACTCCGAGCAAAGGCAAGAGCAGGAGGAGCAGTCCGACGATGATGCGATACCAACCAAAAGCCTTGAAACCATACTTGGCTATGAAGGTGATGAAAAATTTGATTGCCAGCATTGCCACGATGAACGCCACAACGTTGCCCACGATGAGTACAGCCAAATTATTGTCCTGCATGAAGATTTCCACCCCTCCTGCTTTTATAAGGTCGTAGATTTTTTTTACCGTTGCACCAAACATAGTTGGCACAGCGAGGAAGAATGAAAATTCTGTGGCGCGCTTGATGGACAATCCTTGTTGCATACCGCCGACAATCGTGCACATGCTCCGGGATGTTCCAGGCAGAAGAGCTGCCAAACATTGAAACACACCCACCATAAACGCCCGGCGATAAGTGATCGGCGCATCCTTTCCCTTTCCAAAGAGGCGGTCTACAAAAAGCATGAAGACACCTCCCAGCACGAGCATCACTGCCACAACGGTCACGCTACCGAGCATTTCGTCGATGAAGTCGCCCAGCAATACGCCCACTATGGCAGCAGGCACAAACGCCACGACCAAACGGCTATAGAACTCGAAGAGTTGTTGCCAGCGACTACGCCCCTCCCCTTCCACAGGTGGGAAGAGAAAGCGTCGCCAATAGAGCACCACCACGCTAAGGATAGCACCAAATTGGATAATGACCGTAAAAGCTTTTACAAATTCTGTTTCTTCTACACCGAGGAGGGCTTCTGCGATAATCATATGCCCTGTTGAACTCACGGGCAAGAACTCTGTCAATCCCTCGACGATAGCGATAATAATTGCTTCAATATAGGTCATGCTTACTCAGCCGTTTTATCGTCCAACGAGGGAGCTTCATTATTCTTGCGACGACTGGGGAAAAGGATTGCTACCACGATGAACAAATAGCCAATAAGGCTCACAGCAGGCGCAACCTTTATACGCATGGCAGAGAAGATCTCTGGATTAAATTTCTCGTTCGTTGAACCTTCGCCCGACATCAGCACCAAGCCTACAATGATAATGCCTATGCCAATGGCAAGAAGAATGAAATTGATTTTTGAAAAAGCGAATACTTGTTTCATAGTTATATAGTATATAATTTGCAAGCCCTCTCTCGTCCTCCCTCTTAGGAGGAAGCCTATGCGCAGATGCTCATAAGCACTCAGAGATGTGAGGAATAAAAGATTTCTAATGTCTGCTATCCAACCAGAGTTCTTCCAATAGGAAACACTCAGAAGCGAAGATTTTACTTCAAGAACACATCCTTTTCCCGCATGCGCAAGAAGCGGTTCACACTGACGTAGGTACAAGCCAAAGAAAGCAGGATGCCGAAAATGAAGATACTACCGAGGGTCAATGTCCAAACCTCCCAAGTGACCAAGGTGGCTAAGAACAAATCTGTCTGCGTGAGGAAACAAAGTCCTCCCCCAACGAGTGCGCCAGCAATCAGCGCAGCCACAAATCCCATCCAGAAGGCACTACCCATAAAAGGTTTACGAATAAAGCTCCACTTAGCCCCCACGAGTTTCATCGTATGGATGCTGAAACGACGGGCGTAGATGCCCATGCGCACAGAGTTATTGATCAAGGCAAAAGAGATGAAACTCAACAAAAGAGCAATGCCCAACAGCACCAGTGTGACCACAGGAATTGCCATATCCAAGCTCTGCAGAGTTTCTTTGGGATAGCTCACCTCTGTCACACCGCTCAGTTTGCGCAACCGTGGCTCTATCGTCTTCAAACTGTCAGCCGTGGCATAGTCCGAATTGAGGTAGAGTTCGTACTCTGCAGGCACGGGACTATAGCCCATGAACTCCGCTGGCGATTCCGACATAGCCAACACCATCTCGCGCGTACCCTCCTCTTTGGAAATGTAGCGCACCGAATCAATATAGACAGCGGTGTGCAGATATTTTTCGATGTGCTGACGCTGTGCAGTGGTAATACTATCGTCGAGCATCAGTTCTAAGGGAACATTCGTGCGTAGGGTGTTGCCAAAATTATGTGCCATGGTTACAAAGCACACAACTATACCCAGCATCACCAGCACCAATGCTGTGCTCAAACAAGTGGTAAATCTGCCAAAAGTGCCAGCCGATTGTTGTTTTTTATCGCTCATGAAAATCTCTTTTCTGTAAGTTGAGAAGTCGTCCCACCCCGCATCAAGATACAACAGGTGGAACTTCGTACAAAATTAGGATATTCCTACGAGGAAAACAAATATCCGCCCCAAAAAGTTTTGCCACAGCCCTGCGCAAACAGCACGGTAAGACAGCTGCATTTCGCTCAGCATTTTTTAACACAGCACTTGCATTTCGTCCTCCGATGTATTATCTTTGCAGTAGCGATAAAGGGCGAAGCAGTCAGAAGAGGCTGTTTCGCCTTTTCTTTGCCGTAGAAAGGTTTTCCAAGAGGCGCAGGAAAAAATTTCGGGAGGCGTATCAAGAAGTTTCAGAAGGCGCAGGATGGGAAAACACCAAGCCTTGGAGAAAATTTGCCAAGCGTAGAACGGTGAAACACGAGGGGCGCAAAAGTTAAAGATTATAGAAAATGAAGCTGGAGAATGC
>JBHAFO010000090.1:0-8262 GCA_041856145.1 Alloprevotella sp. | reverse complement strand
TATGACAAAGTTATAACTTTCTCGTCGAAAGCACCTCCCTTGACAAAGAATTATTTTGCACTCTGCGTACACATTATATATAGTATAGAACACTCAGCGCCCTACTCTTTCTTGTCTCCCTTCGCATCGAATTGATAGATGAATGCCACTTGGAAGAAATGTGTGTTGTAATGCTGAATGAATTCGGTGCGCTCGTAGTTATTGCTCGTACCTCTGATTGATGCACTCTTGTTAAAGACGTCTGCCCAGCGGAGTTCGATGCGTCCTTTCTGCTTGAAGCATTTATAAGAAGCCTCGAGGTTCAAGTAAGGGCGCAGGCGGTTCATCTCTTCCATGGCATAGCCGTGGCGTCCAGCACAGCTTAAAGAACTTCGGAATGCGAGTTTGCCCAAATTCCATTGGAGGGAAGGACCGAAGGAGAACTCATACAAGCGATTACTATAGTTCGTTGTTGAAGAATTGTCCCGATAAGTATAATTTATCTTGCCCATCAAATCGACATTGAGCCTCGCTTTGGAATAGGATAAGCGCAGGTTGGAATAGTAGCCAAAGCGCTTTGCTGTGTTCAGAGTTGGGGTTGTGCTTGCGGTGGTCGTTGCCAGCCAGCCATAGTCGCGTCCCATGTTGGGCGAGAGCTCTGCAACAATTTGGAAATCCGTTCCAATTCCTTGATCTAACTGGGCTGAGAGTTGCGCCAGGTAGCCACCTCTCACTTGCACAGGCATGGTCGTGTACACACCTGTCTGTGAATTATAGTTTGTGAGTGCTGCAAAGGGGTGGATATCCTTTGTATAAGACAATGCCATGCTCAGATTGCGTTGCTGTCTTGCGTTCACAGTGTAGTAAGTCAGCTTTGCCCTTTGCTGGTGGCTACGTCCGAGTGCTGAGTTGCCCCGCACGATGGTCAGCGGATCACTATTGTCGAGGAAGTCGATGGTATTCTTCAGCGTTGGCATTGCCGTGGTATAAGAAAGCGTTCCCTCCATGGAGTTGTTCTTGTCGAACTCATAGCGGAGCGAGAGCTTGGGGTCGATGGTTGCATAGTTGCGTTTTGCCACGGTGTCCACTGCCCCCTGCTGAAAATCGGAGCGTTCGTGTGTGAACTTCAACACCGCTTCGGCACGCATCTGCCATTTGTTGCCTTTATATGTCAGCTGTGAGGAGAACTGATGCCCTGTCTGCGCAGTTTTTTCGTGCCAACTGGCTGAACGGCTACGCACACTTTCCAACTCTGCAGGCGTGAATTGATGCCCCGATGTGTAGCCAGGCAGAGTGCTCAAACGGTAGAAATCCGAATGGTTGTCGCCTCGATTATTCGTGAAATTATAGGTCTGTTTCCAGAAGAGTTTCTTTCCAAACCATTTGTGATAGGCTGCGTCAATGCCCCAAGAGGTGGAGTGCCCACCATCAAGGAGCAAATTTTGCGCATTCACATAGCTACCTCCATTTTGAGCGTAGAAATAATCGTTATTCTCTGTGGTTGTGGAGCGGTTGTGCTGATAATTATGTGTGAAGGAGAAAAGCAATTCGGAATTGTCCTTGAATCGGCGCGACAATGTTCCATATATCGTGGATGTGAACACGTCCGTGTGATTTGTTTCAGAGAGATTGGAGCGGTTCAAAAGCCCCACGGCAGTTGCCTCACTGCCCGTGGCGTTGGCAAAAGCCGTTAGTGGATCGTCGGCAAAGAGATAAGGGTTTTGCTCAAAGCGTGCAAAGCGTTCATGCTTGAGGTTGCGCCGACGGCTATACGCTACCTTCGCATTGGCAGAGAGCGTAGTCAGCGTATTGAGCTGGTGTTCCAATCCCAAATTGAGAATGGGGGCAACGTTTCGAGAAAGCGAGTTGGTTTGTCCAAGACCGAAGAGGCGATTCGTGTTGGGGAGGAAAGTTTCCGTAGTTCGGCTACTTCTATCTTCAATGTCTGTGCGTTTTATATAGCCACTCGCATGGATTTTATGCTCGTAAGGACTCGCTTCCTTTTTGCCCTGCCAATGATGGTCTGCACCCACGCCTGCAAAAAGATGCTGCCCAAACGTTTGCATACTCATGGACATACTCTCGCCCCAATCATCGTAGGATGTGCCAAGGTTATTGGCATTGAGTAAGACCATAATAGGCGTGTGCGTACTCAGACGATAGAGGTTAGCCTCGCCTTCATACTGTCCCCTCGACTGCGCTCTTGCGGTCAGATAGCCCGACCATTTGTCCAAGAAACTCTCCTTGATAATCACGTCCAACACTTGGTCTTCTTCGCCATCTTTCTGCCCAGCCAAGTCCTCGAGCTTACTGCCCTTGTCGTAGGTCTTGATACGGTCGATGGCTTCCACGGGCAACTGATTCATCAAGGTTGTGTTACTTGCCACTCCCGAGCGTCCGTTCATCATCAAGCGCAGGGGCTTGTTGTTCCAGAAGAGTTGTCCCTCCCTGAGCGACACCCCAGGGAGTTTCAAAAGGAGGTCTTCCAAGCGTGAACCCTCGGGCAGGTTGAAAGCCTCAGGGTTATAAATAATTGTGTCGCCCTTGGTGATGAACCGCCGTGCCTTGCCCGTTACCACAGCTGTGTTCAAGAGGACTTCCAAAGGCTCAAGTTCGTAAACGCCCAAGTTCAGCGTGTCGCCTCCCGTATTGACAAAGCGACGAGAGAAAGACTTGTAGCCCAAAGCCTCTAACTCCAAAGTGCCACTGCGCCCCAAATTATAGACCATAGCCCAGCCCAAACTGTCGGTTGTTCCTCCAACGCTGGTAGACATATTGCCTATCCGATTTACAAGTTTTACCGTGACATCGGGAAGAGGCTCTTTTGTACTTGCATCAAGGACACGAAAGCGCACCATGTTGGTATTCATGGTGTTGAACTGCGCTTGTAAATCTAAGGAAAACCCGAGATAGAGCGTGAGCGTAAGGAGGAGGGAATACACTCTGTTCATGAAAAGAGAGATTGAGGTTAAGATGGGATTTTAAGGGCAGAGGGGCAGGACACGCAACAACAGATGGCGCGTCCTGCCCCTTGGTTGTAGTTACTTGTGCTCAATCATTTGCTTCCCCGAGAGCGTGGGGGAATACTTGAAGGTGAGTTTGTGCACCTCGCCATAGGTTGTAGTAATAGTGAGCGTATATGTCCCGTTGGAGAAACCTTGCAATTTGGTCGTTACATCGTAGGGACAAACGCAATTTGCCATCGATTGAGAGTGAAACACCTCCTTGATGGAAATGTTACTGCCATCGCTCACCACCGTCGTAGTTGCGGAGTCTGCTGCACAGTTGTATATGGCATTGACGTGCGTCAGGGTCAGACCTCCGTTTGCGGTGGCTTCGTATTTGAAATATTCGCCTTCTTCAGCCACCCAAGCACTGAGTCTGTTCATCGAGGGAGCGAGGGTAGTGCTCGTCTTGCATTGCGACATTTGATTACTTTGCAAGCTGATGGGCGTAGCCACCTCCTCGGAGCAAGAGAATAGGCTGGCAACAATGCCTGCATAGAGCAAAGTTTGAAAGAGTTTGTGCATAAAATGGCGATTTTAGCTTGTTAAGAATGTGAGTCAAGAAAGAGTTACATCTTGATGCAGAGATGTTTGTCGCAAATATAGGGGAAATTTTGAGGTTAAGCAAATGATTTTTAGAAAAAGTGCGGTTGCGGAAGAAAGAGAAAGGCAAGGAATTGCTTCTCCAAGCGCAGAGAAACGACCTTTTTGCGCCCACATATTTATTTCGTCCAGCGAACAGAGGTAAGGGAGGCACTCGTTGGGAGTTTGTCGTGGCAAGAAAAGATTTGTGGCAGGCAAACATTTATGTCTGGACGGCTTATATTTTCGATTAGAGGACTTAGGTTTTCGACTGGAGGCGCAGAAAAACTTGTCTGGAGGCGCAAAGAAAGTTTAGTTATCACTGATAATTATATAATTTGCACTGAAAATTATATAGTTTGCACTGAAATCTATATAATTATCAGTGGAAACTAAAGTTTTTCCACGCCTCCAGCCGAAAATCTAAGCCCTCCAGCCAAAAATGTTGGCGCAAGGAGGGGAAAATATGGTTGCAGGCAGGCGAACTTGTAGGTGGGCGGAAAGGACTTTTGAGGAGTGGGGGAGTAAATAGAAGAAGTGGGCGCTCAAACTGGAGCGTCCACTTCGTTTACTGTTCAATGCGCGAGCTACAACTGCTTCAAGGCGTTGCCTTGCAAATGGGCGTTGCTCGTAGATACGTCCATTCGGCATACATTATTATAATATGTATTCAGAGGAAATGTGGATTGTTCTTGCGGGAGCTGTTTCCGAACACGAGGCATTTACCTTGTTTCAAGTTCGGACTTGAACTTTTCGCTGAGGGCTGTGCCTGCCACAAAGGCGGTGGTCCAGGCAGCTTGGAGGTTGAAACCGCCCGTGATGCCGTCGATGTCCAATACTTCGCCAGCGAAGAAGAGGTTGGGGCAATGCTTGCTCTCCAATGTTTTGGCATCGATGCTCGAGAGGGCAACGCCTCCTGCGGTGACAAATTCCTCTTTATGAACGGAGCGACCATTGATTTGGTAGGTGTCGTTGGTCAGGAGTTCCACCAAGCGGTTGAGCGTCTTACGCCCCACTTCACCCCAACGCCTCTCGGCTGGGATATTTGCCTTTGTCGTCAAGTATTCCCAAAGACGGGCAGGGAGGTCGAACGGTCGGAGCGAGCGCACGAGCTTTTGGGTCGATTGTGCCAAGCGTTGGAGTTCTGCCATCACAGCTTCGGCATTCGTGGTGTTGCTCCAAGCGATGGCAAAGGGAAAACGATAGTCCCGATTGGCAAGCTCCACGGCAGCATGGGCAGAGAGTTTCAAAACGCTGGGGCCACTCACGCCCCAATGTGTGATGAGGAGAGGACCTGCGGAACGGAACTTTGTGGCAGGAATGCCCACTTGAACTTCCTCCACCACCGTTCCCATGAGTTGCTGGAAGTTCGGATCGGCAATGTTGAAGGTAAAGAGCGAAGGTTGTGGAGCAACGATTTTGTGTCCTAAAGCCGAGAGCCACTCCCAGCCCTTGGTGCGAGGTTCACCACCAGTGGTGACAATCACGGCATCGAAGCCTTGGGGCAAATCGCTGTCCGAGAGTTGCAATTGAAAACCGCTCGCTTGTGGCACGATCTGCGTTACTCGCTTGGCGCAATGGCATTGAATGCCGAGGCGTTGGGCAGTGATTGTGAGAGCATCGATTACGCTCTGCGACTGCTGTGAGCGGGGGAAGACGCATTGGTCGTCCTGTGTGACGAGGGCAACGCCGTGTCCCTCAAACCACGCCATCGTGTCTTCGTGATTGAAGTGGCGGAACAGGCGTTTGAGGAGTTTTGCCCCTCGCGGATAAGCCTGCTTGAGGTCGGCAATGTGGGCAAAGGAATTGGTGAGGTTGCACCGTCCTCCGCCCGTGACCCGCACTTTAGCCAGAGGTTTTGCCCCCTTCTCAAAAATATGCACCTCGGCAGAAGGGCAATTCTCCTTGAGGGCAATGGCAGAAAAGAAGCCCGCAGCACCACCACCGATGATGGCAAAGCTTGGGGCTTGAAGTGGTTTTGACATACGGCGTTATTTGTTGGTGTAGCCCATGCGCATTAGACTGTCGAGCAGGGCTGAATCATTGGGCAGAGAGTCGGGGAGGGAAAGGGGTAAGCTGTCGGAGAACGTAGTGTCGGGGACAGCGATGGGACCATGGGTTGTTTGATAAAGCGAGTCTTCGGGACTGCCTGGCACGGGGCGTGCGGTGGCATGTTTGAAGAAGACAATGGTGCAAATGACGAGTATCGCCACGGCTGAGAAGATGAGTAGCTGAAAAACGGAGCGTCGTTTGTTCATTATGCGATGAGTAAGTGAAAAGTCTGGAAGCCTTGCCAAAATTAGAATTGGCGCAGGCGGTTTTTGCTATTGGCGTCGATGCGGAGGAAAATGAATAGGAGAATCGTAAATCCCCATAGGGACGAGCCGCCATAACTAAAGAAGGGAAGGGGAATGCCGATGACAGGTGTGAGTCCCATGACCATACCAATGTTGATGAAGACATGGAAGAGGAACACGCTGGCTACGCAATAACCATAGACACGTCCAAAGGTTGAACTTTGTCGCTCTGCCAAATAGATGATGCGGAGGATGAGGGCGAGGAAGAGGAGTAGGCAAACGGCTGAACCGACAAAGCCCTGCTCTTCGCCAACAGTGCAGAAAATAAAATCGGTGTGCTGTTCTGGCACATATTTGAGCTTGGTCTGTGTGCCGTTCATGAAGCCCTTGCCGAGCATTCCGCCCGAGCCAATGGCAATCTTGCTCTGATTGACATTATAGCCTGCGCCCGAATTGCTCTCTTCAATGCCGAGCAAAACGTTGATGCGCACCCGCTGATGAGGCTCCATCACGTTGTTGAGCACATAGTCAGAGGCATAGAAAAACGTGAGTGAACCGAGGGTGAAGACGGAGATGAGGAAGAGGCTGTTGAGGCGTTCCGCTAGTCCTCGATAGGCGAAGAAAAGGGCGATGAGGACGCACATTCCCACTGCTACCCACGCCACGTCGAAGGGGAGGATATAGGCAGAGAAGAGGGAGCAGGCGATGAGCAATGCCACACCGAACCAGAAGAGGCGGGCAATGAAGCGGTCGTAGCGACAATAGACCTGCCAAAGTCCGAAGGTAAAGCACCAAATGAGGAGGGTGACCACGCTCTCGCCAATGGAAGAAAGGCTACCTGGGAAAGGAACATCTGCAAAGCGGATGCCCACTACGAAATAGACCACGGCAGCGAAGGCGGTGAAAAGAATACTGCCCGGCATGCCCTCACGATAGAGAACGAGGAAGAATGCCAAATAGACGAGTGCCGAACCCGTTTCGCGTTGCAGGACGATGAGCAACATGGGGAGCAAGATAATGCCCACGGCAAAGACAAAGTTGCGTCTCGTTGCAAGCGTGAAACTGTGTTGCCCCATCACTTTGGCGAGGAAGAGTGCCGTGGCACATTTCGCAAACTCGGCGGGCTGTAGGGACACTGCCCCGAGTTTGATCCAAGAGTATGACCCTTTCACACCAGTAGATAGAAAGGGCGTGACAAGGAGCAAGACCATCATTCCCACATAGACGATTGTGGCGAACATATCATAGTAGCGTTCCTCGAGCATGAGGAGGACGAATGCCAAAGCTGTGGCACAGCCCATCCAAACAATCTGCTTGCCCGAAAAGGACGACCATGCAAAGAAGTTCGTGTCGCCTATTTCGTGGCTCGCCCCGCAGACGCTTACCCACCCGAAGGCGAGCATCAGAAGATAAATCAGTATGACGGGCCAATCCACAGAGGTGAGAGGGCCACGCTTGGTGCGGTCGAAGCTGTTCATTGTTCTTACTTAACGATCGGCAGAATACTTGATGCGACGGGCAGCAAACACTGCGGCACGACGCTCGGAGCTTGGAGAGAGTGTGCCCTTGAGGTACTTCTCTATGATCAATGCGCCCAAAGGTACGCCAAAGTCTGCGCCAAAGCCACCATTCTCTATATAGACGGACACTGCAATCTTGGGGTTGTTCATCGGCGCAAAGCCCATAAAGGCGGAGTGGTCGTGCCCACGGTTTTGTGCCGTGCCTGTCTTTCCGCAGACTTCTATGCCTGGGAGATTTGCCCCACGGCAAGTGCCTCCCAAAACAGCGCGGCGCATGCCTTCAACGATAGGGGAATAGTGGCGTTGGTCTACCATCGTGTAGCGTTTTTCCCTATACTTCGGGTCGATTTGACCGCCTTTGATGGCTTTGACAATGTGGGGCGTATAGAAATAGCCACGGTTGGCGATGGTGGCACAAAGGTTGGCAGTTTGCAAAGGGGTGGCTGTGACTTCGCCTTGACCAATGGAAATGGAAATCACGGAGAGGGCATTCCAACGCTTGAGGTGCTTGGTGTAGTATTCTGCATTGGGAATCATGCCCCGCTTCTCGCCTGGCAGGTCAATGCCGAGCGGATAGCCAAAGCCCATGGCAACGAGATGGTCTTTCCAGCGGGTCATGGCTTCGGCTGTGTTCTTAAACCGTGAGCGGTCGTTGAACATGCGGTAAAGATTCCAACAGAAGTAGGAGTTGCACGATGTGCCGAGTGCAGGGACAATGTTCGTGGGCGAGGCGTGCGGGTGGCACCCGAGTCGCATGCCCATATAGTTGAAGCCGTGAGCGCAAGGGAACATGGTGCTCGTGGTAATGCTTCCCTCTTGCAGACCGATCAAGCCTTGGGTTGTCTTGAAGGTAGAGCCGGGCGGATAAGTACCCATGAT
>JBHAFO010000089.1:0-3932 GCA_041856145.1 Alloprevotella sp. | reverse complement strand
GTTTTGCATAGAATAAATTCTTATCCTTGGTGCTTCGTCTAAAAGTGGCTATCTTTGTAGATATAGAATCCTTACAAAGAAAAGAGAGTTTATGTTTTCAGGAATTATAGAAGGTATGGCCACGGTTGTGGCAATTGCCAAAGAGAAAGATAACTTGACCTTTACGCTTGAAGCGGAGATTGGCAAAGAATTGCATGTAGACCAAAGTTTGGCACACAACGGCGTTTGTCTGACGATTGAAAGCGTAGATAGCAATCGTTACACAACGACTGCTATGCGAGAAACCTTGGAGAAAAGTAATCTGGGGTTGCTTCAGGTTGGCGACAGAGTGAACATTGAGCGTTCGATGCCTATGAATGGGCGTTTGGATGGGCATATCGTGCAGGGGCATGTGGATATGACGGCTCGCTGTGTTGCGGTGGAAGATGCACAAGGGAGCTTTACTTTTACGTTTGAACATGCCTTTGATAAAGCGATGGCGCAAAGGGGCTATTTCACCGTAGATAAGGGAAGTGTGACAGTAAACGGTGTAAGCCTCACTGTGTGCAACCCTACAGAAACCACTTTCCAAGTGAACATTATTCCTTTCACGATGGAACATACCAATTTCCACGCTATCAAGGCTGGTACGATGGTTAATTTGGAGTTTGATATATTGGGCAAGTATGTCGCTCGCCTCAATAGTTTACAACAATAAAAGGCGATGCGTAAGAAAGAACGCTACGAAGGCGTTTTGCGCATATTGGGGCAGAACTTAGATGAGGTGGACTCGGAGCTGAACTTCGAGAATAATTATCAGTTGCTCATTGCCGTTGTGCTCTCTGCGCAATGTACCGATAAACGCATCAATCAAATCACACCAGCCCTCTTTGAACGTTACCCCAATGCGCAATCATTGGCTGAAACAACTACTGACGAGGTGTTTGAATATATCCGTTCCGTGAGCTATCCCAATAGCAAAGCCAAATATCTCGTAGGCATAGGGCAACAGCTAATGGCACGTTATGGCGGTGAAGTGCCCTCGGGCATGGAGGAACTGACGACACTTCCTGGCGTTGGGCGCAAGACTGCAAATGTGATTGAAGCTATCGCTTTCGGAAAAGCCGCATTGGCGGTAGATACGCACGTTTATCGGGTGAGTCATCGTGTAGGACTGGTGCCAGCAAGTTGCAACACGCCCTATGCAGTGGAGCTGGAACTCAAGCGTAACATTCCAGAAGAATTGGTAGCCAAGTCGCACTATTGGCTTTTGCTTCATGGTCGCTACACTTGCTTGGCGCGCAAACCACTCTGTGATAAATGTGATATTTACGACTATTGCAAAAAGCCACTTTATCCCAAAGAATAATCGAAATTCCCTGCGCTTTTCGAGCAAGTCGATGCGCTTGCAACGGTATTTAATTATTATCTTTGTAGCAAAGAATTATTCAATCTAAAATATACAACAATGACTATCGAAACTTTCGATTTCAAGGACAAAAAGGTCATCGTTCGTGTGGACTTCAATGTGCCTCTGGACGAGAATGGTAAAATCACTGACGACACTCGTATTCGTGGCGCATTGCCTACGCTGAAGAAGGTGCTTGAAGGTGGCGGTGCACTCATCATCATGTCGCACATGGGGCGTCCTAAGAAGAATCCAGATCCTAAGTTTTCTCTCTCTCAAATCGTAGACCATGTGAGCGCAGCTTTGGGCACTCCTGTGCAATTCTGCGATGATTGCCAAAAGGCACAAGCACAAGCTGCGGCTTTGAAGTCTGGTGAAGTACTCTTGCTCGAAAATCTCCGTTTCTATGAGGAAGAAACAGGCAAGCCTCGTGGCGAATTTGCTACAGACGAGGAGAAGAAGGCGGCAAAGGCCGCTCTGAAACCTCGCATGGAAGAGTTTACCAAGACTTTGGCTTCTTACGCAGATGTTTATATCAATGATGCTTTTGGTACAGCTCACCGCAAGCACGCCTCTACAGCTATGATTGCCGATTACTTCGATGCCGACCACAAGCTCTTTGGTTATCTGATGGAGAAGGAAGTGGCTGCAGTTGAAAAGGTTTTGACAGATATCAAGCGTCCTTTCACAGCGATCATGGGTGGTTCTAAGGTTTCTTCTAAGATTGAGATTATTGAGAACTTGCTCACAAAGGTGGACAATCTTATCTTGATGGGCGGTATGACTTATACTTTCATGAAAGCTCATGGTGGTGAAATCGGTATGTCTATCTGCGAGAATGACTACCTCGATATGGCACTCAACATAGAGAAAAAGGCTGAAGAACTCGGTGTAAAACTCTATTTGGCTACTGATTCTAAATGTGGCGACTCTTTCAGCAACGACTGCAACATCTCATTCCACCCATCTAATAATATCCCCGAAGGTTGGGAAGGAATGGACATCGGTCCTGACACACAGAAAATGTTTGCTGAAGTAATCAAAAATAGCAAGACTATCCTTTGGAACGGCCCTGCAGGCGTATTTGAATTCGACAACTTCGCTGAAGGCTCACGTGCTGTAGCAGATGCTATTGTAGAAGCGACAAAGAGTGGTGCATTCTCTCTCGTAGGTGGTGGCGACTCCGTAGCTTGCGTAAATAAGTTCGGCTTGGCAGATCAAGTTTCTTACGTTTCTACAGGTGGCGGTGCATTGCTCGAAGCTATCGAAGGAAAAGTTCTTCCTGGTATCGCAGCAATTAAGGGCGAGTAAAATCTCCCTATAATATTATAATAGTAGTGTCCGCTAAGTATTAAAAGCTTAGCGGACACCATTTTTATACCCTTATATAGAGCATTATAGGAGAGGTTATCCTTCTGAGACAGATGTATTAACTATTTCTTACTGGCAGAGGTTAGCTTGGCCGTAACTGTTTCCCTTGTCCAGCCTTCGACATAGATGCTGTCTGCACCTTTGGGCGTGAACTGGGCTGTGTTGAGATTGCGAGTACCAGAGCCTGCAAGTACTTTGCCACTTGCATCACGCCCCAGCCAAGGATTGTTCAAACTTACGAGCTTAGGGCGGGCTTGCGCTGTCTTTCTGCTTTGAGCAAAGAGCCATTCAAAAGGCGTATCGAGTGCATAGGCATACTTCCAAGTGGACATGTGTGTACCACGATTGAACTTACCCCAATAAATACCACTACCAGCCGTTTCACCGCTCGCACTCACGAGCTTTTTGTCCAAAGCCTCTTGTTGGTCTTTGGGGAGGTAAGGATCCCATTCAGCTTGGTGCAACTCTACACCTCCCGCTTGATAGTATTCTTGGAAAGCCCTCCAAAGTCCTTGTGCTAAGGAGTCATCAGCGCAAGTGTGCAAGAGGATATTATCGTCCGATACCATGTAGTACCAATTCTGATAGTTCTCCTTGTCAAGCCCAAAGCCATTAAAACTAATCGGGTCATTCTTGGGAGAGCGGGCAGGGGAGTTGTTGTGTTGGAAAGGCTTATCATAGCTATTGCCCCATTGCGCTCCGATGACAGCAAGTCCCGCAAAGAAATTATCACGCTGTGCCGACATATTTAGCAAAAGCATTCCACCCATAGATTGTCCCGTGCCGTAAATCCGATCCTCGTTGATATAGCCTTTATACTCGGCAAGAAGTGAGTCGATGAGTTGCCATACGGCAGTATTGATTTCGCTACTTGCCATTTGATCGTCCGTTGAACGACGACTCTCTTCTACTTGTGGCACAACTACGATAGCAGGATTCTTGGCTTGGAAGTCGGCATGTGAAAGTTTCACAGCTGATCGGGACGAGGTTACACCGGACAATGGATCTGCATCCAAGCCACCAGCATGTTCCATGTGAATGACGAATGACACATTACCCTTGTTTGCCTCTAAGGTCTTCGCATCAGGGATATAGATGGCGTAGGGAAGTTCAAAGTTTTCGTACTTTCCTGTGTATTCGCTATAACAATGCGTGGCTTGAAAAGCGTTCTTAC
>JBHAFO010000088.1:0-4116 GCA_041856145.1 Alloprevotella sp. | reverse complement strand
CCAACTACCCCGAGGGGCAGGTGGAGGAAGTTGAAGTGGTGAACAATCCCGAACGTCCAGAGGAGGGTACACACACGATAGAGTTCAGTCGTGAACTTTGGATAGAGGCTGATGACTTTATGGAGGACGCACCAAAGAAATACTTCCGCCTCACGCCAGGTGGGGAGGTGCGTCTGAAAGGAGCGTACATCGTGAAGTGTACAGGCTGCAAAAAGGATGCTGAAGGCAAAGTGCTTGAGGTGTATTGCGAGTACGACCCCGAAAGTCGTAGCGGTCTGCCTGGTGCTAACCGTAAGGTCAAGGGCACGATTCACTGGCTGAGTTGTGCGTATTGTTTGCCAGCCGAAGTGCGCCTTTACGACCGCTTGTGGAAGCACGAAAATCCGCGTGACGAATTGGCACGCATCCGTGAAGAGAAAAATTGCGATGCTCTCACGGCGATGAAGGAGATGATTAGTCCCGACTCCTTGGAGGTGTTGCAAAACTGTTATGTGGAGAAATTCCTTTTGGAGATTACTGACCACAAATATTTGCAGTTTCAACGCACGGGCTACTTCACTTTTGATACACACTCCACGCCTGAGAAATTGATTTTCAACCGCACGGTAAGTTTGAAGGACTCGTTCAAAAAGTAAGTCCGACCGTCCGTAAAAAAGCGCATCCACTCATCTTTCAATTGAGATGAGTGGATGCGCTTTTTATGGCTCTCCTCGGGGCTATCGACAGGTGATGTGAAAACAAGCCTGGTGCGCTTCGTACTTCACATAGCACGCTCCCATTTGTCGGAAGTCGTCTAATACTTCTGCGAGGATAGACTTGAGTTTCACACTGGCTGTTTCTTTGCCCGTACTTACGTCTATAAAATGATTGTACGTAATATCAAAAGTTGTGCCGTAGCGGTGGCAACTATTGTCCGAAGCGTTGCGGTTCACACGCTGGAGCTTGGCAATGTCCTCTTCGCTCCGCAAAACGGAAGTGATCACCAGTTTATAATCAGGATAACCCTTCACAACCAATGAGTCAGAGTATGCCGTTGCAATGCGTTCTAACAGTCGCACCGCGCGAGGCACGAGATAGGGAATGGAGTGCGTGAGATTGCGCACAGCAAAGTGCGGATTGTTTTGAATATTGACCAACTTTCCTTTATGGCGTTCGGCATCTGTCCGATTTTGAGTAGAGGGAATGCCGAGCACCTCTGCCGTTTCGAGTTGCACGGGGTTGAGGTCGGGAAAACTGGTATCGAAGGCAGGCACGCTATATACGGGATGTCGTTTTTTACGTGTGCCATCTGCGTTGAGGAGTGTCGGTTTTTGATGTGGCTGTGAGAGGAGCGTGTCTATTTTCAGAGCGTGGCGAAGCACTTCTCCCCGCTTTCCTCCGGGCAGTGACGGCGTTTCTGATGTGTTGGGCGCAAGGGTTAGCCATTCGGGATTCGTGCATTTCGCCAATGCCAATAGCCCCACGATGCAGGAGAAGGCAATTACGAAATGCCATTTATAGCGACTAATTTTCATACGATTTTGTGCAGGATAAACGAGACCCCCTCCAGCATTTGGAGGTTGGGTAAACAAAGTTAGGAAAAAACTTGGAAGTATGGCACACCCCTTAAGAAGAGCTACTTTCTTGCAGGGAAAGGCTGAACGGTGAGCGTGGCTTGCAGAAAAAATCGTATTTTTGTAACATTGAGCAGGGTATGCTCTTTTGTTAATACGCTTAGGAAAAGTAATTCCACCAATTTACAGACAACTTATGAAGCAAGAAAGAGGAAACTTTGGTAGCAAGATTGGTATGATTTTAGCAGCTGCAGGCAGTGCAGTGGGCTTGGGAAATGTTTGGCGCTTTCCTACAGAAACGGGAGAAAACGGTGGTGGCGCTTTTATCCTATTATATATTGTGTGTCTACTCTTCTTCGGGTTGCCCGTAATGATTAGTGAATTTGCCATTGGACGCAGTGCCCGTTTGAGTGCAGGCTTTGCCTATTACCACCACTCGCCCACGTCGTTTTGGCGATGGTTCGGGCGATTCCAAGTGTTGATACCTTTTCTCATTCTTTGCTACTATAATGTAGTGGCAGGGTGGACACTTTTTTACTTGGTAGAGGCTGTTCGGGGAACGCTCGATAGTATCCCAGCGCAAGAGTTTGCGCCATTTTTTGCCGATTTTACCGCAGATCCATGGTTACAAATCGGCTACTTCTTCGCCTTTATGGCATTGACTCATGCCATTGTGGTACAGGGCGTGAGCAAGGGGATAGAACGTTTCTCAAAAGTGCTAATGCCTGGACTTTTCCTAATCCTTATAGTTCTTGTTGGCTGTAGCCTCACAATGCCAAAAGCGCAAGAGGCAGTCGATTTTCTCTTCACTTTCGACTTTTCAAAAATAACGGGACACACCGTCCTTTCAGCGATGGGACAAGCTTTTTTCTCCCTGAGTTTAGGCATGGGTATCCTTTCCACTTATGCTTCCTACTTTAAGCCTAATTCCTCCCTCGGCACAGCGGCTTTGACAGTGGCTGGCGTGGACACAATGGTGGCACTCTTGGCAGGACTGATGATATTTCCTGCTGTCTTTTCCGTAGGCGTTGCTCCCGACGAAGGGCCTACGCTCATTTTCATCGCCCTGCCCAGTGTGTTTCAAACCGCCTTCAGCAATTTGCCTTGGCTGGGCACGCTCTTCTCCATCGCCTTCTACGCCCTCTTGGTGTTGGCTACGCTCACGAGTTCAATCAGTATTCACGAAGTGGTGACGGCTTACATCACCGATGCCACGCACTGCAGTCGTCGCAAGGCTGCGTTTGGTGTCACCGCCTCCTGCTTCACGCTCGGCATACTCTGTGCCCTCTCTTTTGGTCCCCTGAAGGAAGTGACTTTTTGGGGCATGACATTTTTCGATCTCTTCGACTTCGTGACTGCCAAACTGATGCTGCCCATCAGCGGATTCCTCATCTCCATTTTTGCTTCTCTGCGACTGAAACGTGCAACTTGGGAGGCAGAATTGACTTGCGATGGCACACAGCGTTTCCCCCTGCGGTCATTGCTTTTCTTCATGCTCCGCTACGTTTGTCCCATAGGCATCTTCCTCGTCTTTCTCAACGAGTTGGGACTTTAAGCCCTAAGGCATTGGCGTTTTGACCCCATAGAATAAGAATTATATGCAAACATCACCAGCACTTTACCTCATTCCCGTTACCCTTGGTGACACCCCGCTTGATCGTGTCCTACCTGCCCATAATCGGGAGGTTATCCTCGGCATTCGCCACTTTGTGGTAGAAGAAATTCGCACCGCACGGCGATTTCTCAAACAAGTGGAGCGGAGCATAGACATCGATTCGCTCACGTTCTATCCTATGGGCAAGCATGCCGACGATGCCCAATTTTCGTCCTATCTTGAGCCTCTGCGCCGTGGCGAGAGCGTGGGCGTTATTAGCGAAGCCGGCTGTCCAGCTGTGGCAGACCCAGGGGCAATACTCGTGGGTTTGGCACAACGTGAGGGACTGAAAGTCGTGCCCCTTGTAGGGCCTTCGTCCATTCTTTTGGCGGTGATGGCATCGGGTTTCAACGGACAAAGTTTTGCCTTTCACGGCTATTTACCCATCGACCCCAAGGAGCGGCAAAAACGTCTCAAGCAACTCGAGGCACGCTCACAGGCTGAAGACCAAACGCAACTGTTTATCGAAACGCCTTATCGCAATGAGAAGATGATCAAGGACGTGCTTTCGGCTTGTGCACCCACTACGCAGTTTTGCATCGCATCGGGCTTGACCACCCCCGAGGAATACATTCGCACCCTTCCCGTTGGGAAATGGAAACAGCAGAGCCTCCCCAATCTTTCTAAAGTGCCCACAATCTTTGCCATTTATGCCAGAAGATAAGTGGGGAGGGGAGGAGAGAATCTAAGAAAAGGGACTTCGATTTTCAGATTTTATACCAACATTAACGTATGGGCTGGTGCTGAAAAAACGGTCTACGCCTGCTGTAAAAGCGCAAAGGCTCGGAGAAAGAGTGTGAAAGCTCGGAGAAATGACGGGATGCGCCTCCCGTTTTTTGAAGTTGCGCCACTTGAAATCGCAACTCACCCACATAAATGAAGGGGACAACGGCTCTTGACAGCCGTTGT
>JBHAFO010000087.1:0-6685 GCA_041856145.1 Alloprevotella sp. | reverse complement strand
TCGCCTCTTTGCAATCTTTTTTGAACCAGTGCAAAGGCTTGGGCGTAGGCATCAAAACTATTTCTGCTGGCTTCCCAATGAATTGACAAGTTAGGCAATTCTCTCTCTTCGTGATTACTTCCCAAAGGAATGTTATAGAGAACTTCTGAGGGTGAGATGTCGGACAACTTCTTTGCCCACCACAATTCTGCATTGTAGTTGGTAAAGAAAAGGAAGGGTGTTTTATCTTTTCCCCATTGGTTGAGTAATTGTATCGCTTCTTTGGCAGAAAGGAGAGAATTCACGAACTGTATTATTTACTTTATGAGTTCAAAGTTAAGGAAGAATATTCAAAGTAGCAAGATCAAATAACCCTTGTCCTGTTGGCAAGCGTAGTAAAGCTCACTTTCTTGCAACATTAAAGTTGGCTGTTTGTGGGAGAAAACTCTCCTCCCTACGCTGAACTTTTCGACTGGAGAGGAGGAAAATTTGTTGGAGCAAACTGTTGAATTTTCTCTTGGGTGGAGGGCTAAGAATAGGTATCAATATACCTACTTTTGGGTATTGTAGCCTAAAATAGCAAGTGGTAACTTTGCAGGCAAATACACAAAACGTAATAAGAGGCTGATGCCTTTTCTTGGATAATAATGAAGAGAAAGAAATGGGCGATAGTGCCTTTCTTCTTGGGAGCGTGTTTGACAATACAGGCTCAGACGTTGAGAGGTAAGGTCGTAAGCGCAGAAAATGGTCGGTCAATAGAGTTTGTTTCCATCACAGTGAAGGAGGCAAATCTTTTTGCGTACACCGATGAAAAAGGTGGCTTTATTATAAAAGGTGTACCCAAGGGAAAAACCACGGTTGTGGTAAGTTGCTTGGGTTATGCTACGCAAACGCAGGTTGTAGACATTACGCCCGAAGGAGCTACGCTTAACATTGTGCTGAAAGAGGATAACTTGCAACTCGACGAAGTGCGGGTGGTGGCAAGACGAAAGACCGATGCACCCACAACTTCTTATACCATCAGTCGCACAACACTCGACAACCAACAAATCATTAACATAGGCAACATCTCTTCACTTTTGCCCGGTGGTAAAACAGTTAATCCCTCGTTGCTAAACGATACCCGCTTGGCACTTCGTAGCGGAACGTCCGAGAGGGGTAATGCCTCCTTTGGAACAGCTGTTGAGGTTGATGGTGTACGAATGGACAATAATGCAACGCTTGGCGAAACGGCTGGTGCGAGTACCCGCACTTTGAGTGCGTCGAATATTGAAAGTATAGAAGTGGTTGCGGGTGTGCCTTCTGTAGAATATGGCGACCTGAGTAATGGTATTGTTAAAGTGAACACTCGCCAGGGTCGCTCGCCTTTCGTTATTGAGGGTTCGGTCAATCAGCACACTAAGCAGTTGGCACTGAACAAAGGTTTTGAGCTTGGCAAACGGCGGGGTGTTTTGAATGTATCGGTGGAGCATGCACGCTCCTTTTCCGATGCGGCGTCTCCTTACACTGCCTATCAGCGCAATGCTTTCTCTGTGAGTTATATGAATGTGTTGATGGGCAATCGCTCGCCCCTCTCCATCAATGTGGCATTGCGTGGCAATGTGGGAGGCTATGACTCCAAGGCAGATCCCGACCGTGAGCTCGACAGCTATACAAAGGCGAGGGACAATCGTGTGAGCGGTAGTCTGCGTTTAGACTGGTCGATCAATCGGAGGTGGATCACGTCGTTGCATTTCAGCAGTTCCGTGAACTATTCCGACCAGCAATTGGAGAGTTACAGCCATACGAGCAGTGCGTCTACACAACCCTATATACATACACTTACGGAAGGATACAACATTGCTGAAAACTACGACCAAAATCCGACAGCGAACATCATTCTTGGACCTACGGGCTATTGGTATGTGCGTGGCTATAACGATGCAAAGCCCTTGAGCTATTCGTTGAAACTCAAAGTTACGAAGCACGGCAGTTGGCGAAAGCTGAGAAATATGCTGATGGTAGGTGCTGAGTTTACAGGCTCACATAATAGCGGGCGAGGTACTTACTATGAGGACATGCGCTACGCTCCCACTTGGCGTGAGTTCAACTACAATGCGTTGCCAACGATGAACAACTTGGCACTCTATGCCGAGAACAGAGTAAAAGTACCCACTTCAACGCTCTCCACCTTGGAACTAACGGCAGGACTGCGTGAGGACATCACATTGATTAACGGTTCGCAGTATGGCACAGTGGCAACACTCTCGCCACGTCTCAATAGTCGCTACATTTTCTTTGAGCACCGCCGCTCTTGGGTCAGCAATTTGAGTGTACACGTAGGCTGGGGCAAGAGTGTGAAGCAGCCCAGTTTCCAAGTGTTGTACCCTTCGCCATCGTACCGCGACCTGTTGGCTTTCTCCTCAACGAGCAATGCGCAGAACCGCTCCTATTATGCTTACTATACGCACCCATCAAGTGCAGAGTATAATCCCAACTTACGTTGGCAGTACAACCACCAGTGGGATTTGGGCGTGGAGATGCACACACGGATTGCAGACATCAACGTGTCGTTCTTTCACAACAAGACTTATCGCCCCTATATGGCAACGACGATTTATAGACCTTTTGCCTATAAATATACCACACCAACGGCTTTGCAACAGAGTGGAATTCCAGTATCTGACAGACTGTTCAGTATTGACCCGCAAACAGGCGTTGTTACAGTAAGCGATGCCACGGGAGCTAAGGCAGATGTGGTGCTTCCCTACGAAGATCGATATACTTATGTGACGAACCGCAAGTATGTGAATGCCTCGCCTTTGAGCCGTTACGGCTTGGAGTGGATTGTAGACTTTGAGCAAATAAAGCCTTTGCGCACGAAGGTGCGACTCGATGGTAATTATTATAGGTATAAAGGCGTGGACGAAACGTTGTTTGCCGATGTGCCTGTAGGTTTGAGCGTTCGCCAGAGCAACGGACAGCTTTACCAATATATAGGATATTATACAGGGGGCAGTGCCTCTTCAACTTCTTATAGTGCCAACGCTTCGGCAATTAATGGCTCCATCACAAGCCAACTTAACTTGAATGCGACTGTCACAACGCACATTCCAAAGATTAGACTGATTGTTGCTCTGCGCATCGAAAGCTCGCTCTATCGACATAGTCGCTCGTTGAGTACGCACGGTTATGTTTATGACAAAACGACCAATCAGATTGGCGAGGCTTATAATGGTGGCGAGAATCAAACCGTGGCAGTGTTCCCTAAGTATTATTCCACCTGGAATAATACTACGGAAAGGCGTGGTTTCTACGAAGATTATATTTGGGCAAAGACGAACGACCAAAACCTCTACAACGATTTGTCGCAACTCATCGTAAGAACCAATTATCCCTATGTGTTGAACCCGAATAGGCTGAGTGCCTTTTGGTCGGCGAACCTCAACGTCACGAAAGAGATTGGCAACCACGTGTCGGTATCTTTCTATGCGAACAATTTCTTGAACACGTTTAAGAAAGTGCGCTCCTCGCAGACCGATTTAGAAACCTCACTCTTTGGAAGTGGATATGTGCCCAGTTTCTATTACGGATTATCGCTAAGATTAAAGATATGAAGAAGTTTTTTGTTTTTCTGTTCAGCCTCCTCGCCCTTGGAGCTTGCACCGACTATGAGAATGAAATGGAGGTGCTGAATGTCAGCATACAGTTGGTGTTCCCCGAGAGTTACACGGACGAGAAGAGTGGCTTGCGTGTGGAACTGCAAGATGCCACAGCCAGCACGTTCGTGGACTCAACAGACACCGCAGGCATTGCCCATTTCATCGTGCCTGCAGGCATTTATAAGGCGACCAGCTCCTCGCAAAAGCTGACGTACGATTATCGCTACTTCTTCAATGGGACGCGTAATCAGGTTATATTAACAAGTGATTCAACCAACGTTATTCCGCTGAAATTAACGATGTCGCGCAAGCGCATTGTACATTAGTCAAATTCAAAAGATAGATTTATGAAGAGAACATGTTTAATGGCAATGGTTATAACCACGCTGGGACTTCTGCCTTTGAGCGGTTATGCTCAGAGTGAGAGTACAGTGGACGTAACCTATTTGGTGCTTACCGAAACGAATGGAACGGTGAGCAAGTTCGCCCTAAGCTATGCGCCAGAGATTACTGTGCAAGACAGCAATCTCGTTGTTACCTGCCAAGGCGACGAGCTGGTGGTAGCTCTGACAAATGTACGGGACTATAGTTTTGTTGTTGAGCAACAAGTAACAGGTATCAGCCACATCTCTATTGGCGATGATGGTAAGCCCTCGAACGAGCCAACCGTATCGTTCCGCGATGCTACTATCAGCGGACTGAGAGCAGGCAGTCGCATCGCTATATATAATATGAGTGGTGCGCTCGTGAGTCAATTCAATGCCAACGAGCAAGGCTCGGCAAGCATCGACTTGTCGTCCCTTCCCAAAGGAGTTTACGTGATTTACACCCCAAGTAAGAGTTTCAAGATTATAAATAGATAAGATTATGAAGAGAATTATACTTAGTTTGTTTGTCCTCGTTGCCATGATTGGCAACCTCAATGCGCAGGTTTGGAATATGATTGTTACCCACGAAGATGGTACGGTCGATACACTTGCAACCAAAGCAGTGAAGAAGGTCAACTTCCAGCTGGCAGACCAAAATGTAGATCAAGTTATTATCAAAGAGATATATAATGGTGGTTGTCCTATGGATGTGGGTACAAGCTATTTCCAGATGGACAAAGGCTTTGTTCTTTATAACAATAGCGGTCAGACTGCGGTGATCAATAATCTTGCAGTTGGACAAGTAGACCCAGCCAATGCACATGTTGTAACTAATAACTGGTATAGCAATGGTGCACCTATTTATGAGGCTGAAGATTATTTGCCCGTAGGTTTTGCTGTTTGGTATTTCCAAAAAGCATTGGTAATCCCTGCTTATTCTCAAGTTGTGGTAAGTTGCATGGGCTCCATTGATAATACTAAGACTTACAGTCAAAGCGTGAACTATGCCAACAAAGATTATTATGCGATGTATGATCCAGAAATGGGTTATAACAACACGAAGTACTACCCAACGCCAGCAGATGAAATTCCAACTTCAAACTATTTGAAGGCAGCCCTCTTGGGCGTTGGCAATGCTTGGCCAATGAGTACAACTTCTACAGCACTCATTCTTTTCCAAACGAAAGGTGTCAGTGTTGCAGACTATGCCAGCAATAGCGCAAATCATATTTTCCCTCCTGGACAGTCTACAGCGAACAATGTCGCTCGTTGCCTGAAAGTACCGAATGCTTGGGTCATTGATGGTGTTGAAGAATACGATGCTTCCAGAGTGGATAAAAGTAATAAGCGTTTAACTAATGATATTGATGGTGGTTATGTCAGCTTTATTTCGAGATTGGGTTACTCTGTTTACCGCAATGTGGACGTGACAGCCACCTTACAGATAGAGGGCAATGCTTCCAAGTTGGTGTATAACTATACTTTGGGCGTAGGCACATCGACCGATCCTAACAATATCAATGCTGAGGCTTCTATTAAGAACGGAGCAAAGATTGTTTACCAAGACACTAACAACTCAAGCAACGATTTCCATTTGCGTCAGAAGTTTTCTGTACGTGGCGAATAATAGCCAATGAAAAGAAGATTATCATATTCAATAATGCTGGGAGTGGCAATGCTTGCCACTTCCCAGCTTTTGGCACAAACAACAGACAGCCTTTTCTTTGCTCCTCGCGATTTTAATTTTGTAAAGAGCCGTGACCCGTGGCTGACTGGAACGAATACTGCTGGACTAACACGTTATCAAGCGGCTAATATCTCCGCCGCTGAACTTTCTTTGGCACATCGGAGGGGTGGTTTTGTCAATTACGACGAATCGCCAAACGCTTGGAGTGCGAGTGCTTTGGTGGAGTCGTTCTACCGACTTTCGCCAAGTGTCGTTGTTTATGGCAAGATGAACTATGATATCTTCTCGGGGAAAGAGATGACAGGCTCTGCCTTTATCGATACCTCTCGCAAGCCCTTTGATCTTGCTGAAGACTCGCTCACTAATGCAGGGAAGAAGCATCGCGACACTTATCATCTTGTGGGAGCAATAGGCTGGGACATTTGGAAAGGCATATCCCTCGGAGGAAAACTTGATTTCACGGCTACCAATCTTGCCAAGTACAAAGATTTGCGCCATAAGACGAAGTATATGAACCTCGAAGCCTCCGCCAGCGTTTATGCGCCTTTGGGTAAAAGCTTAGCTCTCGGTACAGGCTATACCTATAGAAGAAATACGGAGAGCCTCATCTTTAGTGTCTATGGCACGAGCGATAAGGTCTATAATTCTTTTATCAATTATGGCCCCTGGATGGGAGAAGTAGAACGGTTCTCAGGTGAAGGGCTGACAAGTGGCAGTGAGGAGACGCCTTTGCTTGATGAATACCATATGGGGAACATACAACTCTCGTGGGATATCATTCCTAACTTGATGGCATATGGTGCGTTCAGCTATGGCTATCGCAAAGGCTATTACGGCCGTCCCTCGGCGTACTCCATAATATATATGCAACACAATAGCCACCTCGTGGACTATCAATTTCAATTGCAATGGAAGCACAACGACCAGGCGCACCACTTGGATATCAACTATGAAGAGGAAAATCTCCGAAACTATAGCAATACTTATCGCAGTCAGATAAATTCCTCAGG
>JBHAFO010000086.1:0-8046 GCA_041856145.1 Alloprevotella sp. | reverse complement strand
TGTGCGTTTTAATGCCCACCTCGTTGAAGGGTTTGGTGAAAGCGCGTACGGCATCGTTAGGATTCTCACCGTACATCAAATTTACTTGCTCAAAGGCTCCGCCATTTGTCTCCACACGGGCAAAGCATCCCATCTTAATAATGACGGGCGCAATGCGTTCCAACTGGTCCTTACGGGGTTGGAATTTACCGTAGGATTGGAACATATCTCGATAAACGAGGCTAAATTGAATTTTTCTTCCCATTGTTATTATAATGTATTCCGCCTGCAAAGATACGAAGTTTAGTCCACGTCACCTCGTCTTCTTGCGCAGAAATTCAATATTTGCGCAGAAAATTTCATCACGAAGCCGAAAAAGGGCAACCCAAAGGGTCGCCCTCAAGAGCCGAGATGGGGACTCGAACCCCAGACCTACTCATTACGAATGAGTCGCTCTACCAACTGAGCTATTTCGGCTTGCTATGCAAAGTTAAGGAGTATCTTTCAAACCAACAAATTATTTGCACCGAAAATTTCTCAACGCCTCATCGGGACACAACTTCTTAAAGAAAGCATCCGTCTTTAAGGTTTTGCAACAAATGCACTTGCTTTTCGCTCCCAAAATCATTATCTTTGTACTAAGTCCAAGGGGAGAACTGCCAATAATGTGCCGTTCTTCCCTTTTTTATGCCCGCAAGAAGCTGAACGAAGTGGCGCAACTTAGAAAAATGTCCTGCGCCTCCCAAAATTTCTCCAAGCCTTGGTGTTTCAACAGCAAGGCTTGAAAGTTTTCTTAGACCGTTCGGTTTGTTAAACTTCGTGCAATAATCATAAAGACGAGAGGCGGAGTTTTTCTCTCGAGTTCTTATATGTGAACTCCGCTCCGTTTCAACTACGGCAAGAAGACGACACATTCTTTCATCGAAAAGGGGCAGTTCATTCACGTCCATCGCCTTGACACGTTTTCCCAAATCCTCAAAAAAGAACTATCCGCTTGAAGTTGTTATAACTACGCCCTGTCGTCACGCATACGATGCAAAAATGGGTTTGAAAAAGGCGAGCAAACACTTGGTCATAAGAGAAGAAAATAAGTATCTTTGCAGGTACAATGGTTGAACTCTCACGACACATAGAAAGTCTGCTCTTGAAGCACGATTGCGTTATTATCCCCAATTTCGGGGGCTTCGTAACGCACCATGTGCCTGCGCAATATGTGGAGGAAGAACGGTTGTATCTTCCACCAACACGTAGCGTAGGGTTCAACAGTATGCTACAGATGAACGACGGCGTCTTGGCGCAGTCGGTGATGCAGGCAGAAGATGCCAGTTTTCCCGAAGCCATGCGTTTGGTCGCCGAGATGGTTGCCCACGTGAAGCAGGCGCTCAGCGAGAAAGGTAGCTACACATTCAGCAACATTGGCACGCTCACTTATTCGCTCGATGGTCGCTACCACTTTACGCCCAATGAGGCTGGAGTGACAACGCCAGAGCATTATGCCTTGGACAGCTTTGGACTCAACCGTTTGCAAACAACGATGGAAACGGAAGTCATTGAAGAGCCCGTTGCTCCCACGCCTAAAGCGAAGAAAAAGACCTATACTTTACACATTCACCGCGAATGGTTGGGATATGGTGTCGCCAGCATTTTGGCTTTAGCACTTTATTTCACATGGTCAGAGCCTTCTGCCGACAAAATTTCCTTGCAGACACAGCAAGCGAATGTATTCACACAAGAAATTTTCCGCCATCCACCAACGCCAGCCCCTGCTCCTGAAGTGAAGAAAGAAGAGATTTCGGAGGCTGTGTTGCAAACATCGGAAACGGCAGATGCAAAGGTTGAAAACCCTGCACCCGTAGCCCAAGAGCCTGAAACGCCCGTTGTCAAAGAGGGTTATACGCTCGTTTTGGCAAGTGCAGTGCAACTTGCCAATGCAGAGGCTTTGGCGCAACGACTGCAAAAGGAGGGACACAGCGAGGCAGCTGTTTGGACACGCCGTAAGATGGTGCGTGTCATTTACGGCAACTATGCCACGGAAGCTGAAGCACAGGCACAGCTCCGCACCCTGCGTAAGCACGCCGACTTTGCCAATGCTTGGGTGATGAAACGCAAGTGAAAAAATATTCTTCTGCGTTCAATCCTCGTTGCAACCACTACAAAGAATCACAAACCAAATTGGAAGGACGGGAATTTTCCCGTCTTTTCTCTTTTAGCCCATAAACAATGAAACGTATCCGCTGTCCAAAATGTGACGAACCCATTCTGTTTGACGACAAACTCTATGCACCGGGGCGTACCTTGGTGTTTGAATGCACGGGCTGTAGCAAGCAATTCAAAATTCGCATACCTTCTCCGCAAGATGCCCCCGCTGAAGAAGCCCCCGAGACGCACGGCACGTTGATTGTGATTGAGAATCCGTTTCATCTCAAACAACTCATTCCTTTGGTGGAAGGCGAGAATGTGGTTGGTCGGCACGTGCGTGGTACAAAAGCCAACGCAGCCATCAAAACAGTAGACCCCAGCGTGGACACCACCCATTGCATCATCTCCGTAAAACTCGACCGCAACCGACAACCGAAGTTCGTCCTGCGAGATGCCCCATCTAATACGGGCACTTTCTTGCACAATGAAATTTTGCGTGATTGCGACCGCATCATTCTCTCCGATAGCGACATCATCACGATCGGAGCTACGACAATAATTTTCCGCGTAGGGGAGGTGAAAGACGAAACGGTTGAATAGTATGAGACATTGGTTGCTCGTCCTCTTTCTGAACCTTTGTGCTGGTATGGTCTGCGCCCAAAGCGTAGACTCTGTGCAGGTGCAAAGAAAAGAATCTGCGTGGAATGGACATTATTATAATGAGAAGTATCGCATCAATCTCCGCCTCGACTTGGACAGCGCATCGCTCATCGCACCTGGTTTTGAGGCTTTCGGTACGGTAAATGGCTACCTCACAGGCGGCGTTTACGGCACTTGGTTTTTGGTGCGTCACGAAAAAACAGAACAAGGATTGCGCCTGCGTTTCACAAACGACTTGGGGAGTTTTATTCAAGTGTTTGATTTCCAACTTCAGCCCGACAGCACCTACACTTACGATGCTGTCGGAACAAACGAAATGCGCCGTTCCGAGGGACGAAAGCTCATCAAGATTGAACCGCATTTAGTCTTTGTGAAGAAATAGAACTACCTTTATTCTCTCCCTCTAACGAGAGAGAAAAACACCCTTCTACCACTTGCATTTCCATGCGCCCAAAAGGATAACAAAGTAAGCACCTGAGAATCGTTTCTCTCAACGCTATTCTCGGGGAAGCTCGCAACCCAATTCTGGAGCAATAGCTACACCTGTAGGTATAAGGAGGTATAAAAGTTAAAACCGCCTGCCATTCTGTTAAAACACAGAGGCTGGTGCAATTTATATCTCTAAAGATAATAACTTTGTATAGGAAACAATTCGCGACAAGGCGACATGGACATATTATATACTGACATCAGTCTTGCAATAGACGCAGGCAACCTCACGAAAGCACAGGAGCTGATCGACGCTCTTGAGGCTAAAAATGGGGCAACTGCTACCACACTTTATCTGCGAGGCAATGTCGCTTTGAAGCAAAGTCGTTGGAATGACGCTATCACACTCTACTCGCAATCCGAAGCCATAGATGCCGAAGGACCAGCAAGAGAGGCACGGCTGATGCTCGATGACATCATGTGTTTCTATAACAAGGATTTGTATAATCCCTAATCAACAAATTTGAACATGGGACGTATTAAAGGGGCTATCGTGGTAAACACGGAGCGCTGCAAGGGTTGCAACCTTTGCGTGGTATCTTGCCCAACACACACCATCTCACTAACCACTCATGAAGTGAATGCCAAAGGCTACAAGTACTGTCATGATACGTTGGATGCCTGCATTGGGTGTACCGCCTGCGCTACGGTTTGTCCCGATGGCTGTATCACTGTTTATCGTAAGAAAATTGATTAAGATTTATGGCAGAGGAGAAAGATATTCTCTTAATGAAAGGGAATGAAGCTATTGCGCATGCCGCTATGCGTGTGGGCTGTGATGGCTACTTCGGCTACCCCATAACCCCGCAGTCGGAAGTGCTTGAAACTTTGATGGAGATTGAGCCTTGGAAACAAACAGGCATGGTCGTTTTGCAAGCTGAGAGCGAAGTCGCCAGTATCAATATGCTCTACGGAGGCGGAGGCTCAGGAAAGAAAGTGATGACATCCTCAGCCAGTCCAGGCATCGCCTTGATGCAAGAGGGCATTACTTATATGGCAGGAGCAGAAGTGCCCGCCTTGATTGTGAACGTACAGCGTGGCGGTCCAGGGCTTGGCACGATACAGCCCTCGCAGGGCGACTACAACCAAGCTACCAGAGGCGGTGGTAATGGCGACTACCAAACCATCGTGTTGGCACCTAATTCTGTGCAGGAGATGGCTGACTTTGTAGACTTGGGCTTTGAGCTCGCTTTCCGCTACCGCAACCCTGTGCTGATGCTCTCGGATGGTGTGATCGGACAGATGATGGAAAAGGTGGTGTTGCCTCCTTTCAAGCCTCGTCGCACCGATGAAGAAATTATGCGCGACTGCCCTTGGTCTACCAATGGCTTGAATTTGAAAAACCGCAAGCCCAACGTGATTACAAGTGTAGAGCTTGAGTCTACAATACAAGAGAAACACAATTTGCACCTACAGGCGAAGTATCAAGAGATACGCGAGAAAGAGGTACGCTACGAAGCCACGCTCTGCGATGATGCCGACTATGTGATCATAGCCTTCGGCTCGGCAGCACGTATCTCGATGAAAGCCGTTGAGTCGGCACGCAAGCGAGGCGAAAAGGTGGGACTTCTGCGCCCCATCACCCTTTGGCCCTTCCCCGAGAAGCAGATTGCTGAACTCACCAAGCGTGTCAAGGGTTTCCTTGTGGTAGAGATTAACGCAGGACAGATGGTTGTAGACGTAAAATTAGCCTCACAAATGCGTGTGCCCGTGCAACAGTTCGGTCGCCTCGGAGGCATCGTCCCCGATCCGTCAGAAATCACAGAAGCGCTCAAACGCCTCATCGCTGAAACAGAAGGAGTATGAACGAGAAAGAAGGGCAAGTGCCACAAGCAACATCTCCCAACGTGTCCGACACGCCTGCGCCACAGGATACGACTTCCACTGCGATTGAACAAATCATCGCCGAACGCCGAGAAAAGCTCTCTGCCCGCCAAGCAGAAAAGCCCTTCCTCTTTCTACGGAACATCCTTAACGGCGTGTTTATCCTCTTAGCAATTCTGGCGATGATAGGCATCGCGGTTTTCAAGAATGGTACAACAGAGATGACAATCAGCTATTACATAGGCATTGTGGCAGTATTGGTCAAATTTGCGGAAGTAGTTCTGCGTATGCCAGCTTTTAGGAACAATAGTTTTTTGAAAGCTCCGCGCAAATCTTCTCAGCACAAATAGCATATAGAATCGTATGACAAAGCAAGATATTATCTGCCCCGAGAATTTGGTATATGCCAAGCCTCGATTGATGAACGACGAGACAATGCACTATTGTCCAGGTTGTTCGCACGGCGTGGTGCATAAGCTCATCGCCGAGGTCATAGAGGAAATGAACCTGACAGACCGTTGCGTGGGCATTAGTCCTGTGGGCTGTGGCGTCTTCGCCTACAACTACATCGACATCGACTGGCAGGAAGCCCCTCACGGTCGCGCCCCAGCTTTGGCAACTGCCGTAAAACGCCTCTGGCCAGACCGCATGGTTTTCACCTATCAAGGCGACGGCGACTTGGCAGGTATTGGTGGCAACGAAACGCTCCACGCCCTCAACCGTGGCGAGAACATTACTATAATCTTCATCGACAACGGCATTTACGGCATGACGGGCGGACAGATGTCGCCCACTACGCTGGAAGGAATGGTTACTGCCACCTGTCCAACAGGCCGTGACGTCGCAACGATGGGCTATCCCCTCAAAGTGGCAGACTTGGCAGCGTTGCTCGATGGCACGTCCTACGTAACTCGTCAGAGCGTGGATACGATGGCAGCCGTCAAGAAAGCCAAGCGAGCCCTCCGCAAAGCCTTTGAATATTCCATGGAAGGGCGCGGGGCAAACTTAGTGGAGATAGTTTCAACCTGTTCTACAGGCTGGAAGATGTCTGCGGAAAAAGCGAACGAATGGATGCGTGAACACATGTTTAAGCAATATCCCTTGGGGGATTTGAAAGATACAGGCAAGTAACGATGAAGCACGAGATTATCATTTCCGGATTTGGAGGACAAGGCGTTCTCTCTTTGGGCAAAATTCTCGCCTACGCAGGTCTGATGGAAGGTAAAGAAGTCACTTGGATGCCTGCCTACGGCCCCGAGCAACGTGGTGGCACGGCAAACGTAACTGTGATTGTGAGCGACGAGCCGATCTCCTCGCCCATTCTCAGTAAATACGATACGGCAATCGTTCTTAACCAGCCCTCCTTGAAGAAATTTGAGCCACGTGTGAAGGTGGGTGGCGACCTCATTTTGGACAATTTCTCTATCCTTGAGATGCCCACTCGCACCGACATCACGTCTTACAACGTGCCTGCGATGGCAACGGCGGCACAGCTGAAGATGATGAAATGTTTCAACATGTTCATCCTCGGAGGCTTCCTCAAAGCCCACCCCATCGTCACGGTCGAAAGTGTCCTCAAGGCGTTGCGCAAGAGTCTTCCCGAGCGTCACTGGCACACTATCCCCATGAATGAGGAAGCCCTCTTCAAAGGCATGGAGCTATTGACGAAAATCTAACAAGTCGTTGCACTTATCAACTTCCATAGGCTGTTGTTCTTGAAAGGACGACAGCCTATATTTGTAACGTATCGCGCAGAATGCTTAACTTTGTGGGTGAAAGTACACCTATATATAATATATGTCTGAACAATCGAAGAATGTAGAAGTCTTGGCTGAACCGCAGACGCAGACGCTCAAAGAGAAAACTGCAAAGGGACTTTTTTGGGGTGGGCTGAGCAATGGGTTGATGCAAGTCTTCAACTTTGCATTCGGAATCATTCTTGCCAATTTGCTCCTCCCTGCCGAATATGGCTTGGTGGCGTTGTTAGGAATTTTCTCCAGCTTGGCGAGCATCTTGCAAGAGGGTGGATTTATCTCAGCCCTCAACCAAAAAGAAAATCCCACGCAGGCAGACTATAATGCAGTCTTTTGGTTCAGTAGCTTGATGGGCTTGGGACTTTATGTCTTAGGCTTCCTTTGCGCACCACTCATCGCAGACTATTTCAACGAGGAGCGCCTCACGGATTTGGCACGCTACTCTTTCATTGCCTTTTTCATTGCAGGACTCAACATTGCGCCCAAGGCTCTGCTGTTCCGCCAAATACGGGTGCGCGAATCTTCAGCCATCAGCATTTGCAGTCTTCTGCTCTCTGGCACGGTGGGCGTCGCCATGGCGTTTGCAGGTTTCTCTTATTGGGGATTGGCGACGCAGGGCGTGGTGTATGTGTTAGTGAACACCGCTCTTACATTTTGGCGGGCACGTTGGCGACCAAGCCTCCATTTCGACTTTTCACCTCTCCGTGGATTGATGAGCTATAGTGGAAAATTGATGCTGACCAATATGCTCACAGTCGTGAATGCCAACTTCTTCAACTTCATACTGGGAAGATTGTATTCTCCAACCGCTGTGGGCAATTTCTCACAAGCCAACAAATGGACGACAATGGGCTATTCCACCCTCTCTGGTATGGTGGCAGGTATTGCCCAACCGCTTTTCGTAAGAGTCGATGACAACACCGACCGCCAAGTGGCTGTGTTTCGCAAACTCCTGCGCTTCACGGCTCTTCTCTCCTTCCCTGCGATGTTGGGTTTCAGCCTTGTTGCGCCCGAACTCATCGTGATTGCCATCGGCACGAAGTGGGCGGAGAGTGCCCATATCCTGCAAGTGCTTTGTCTTTGGGGAGCCATCGTTCCAATTAGCATCATCTTTAGCAACTACCTCTTGGCACGGGGACGCTCCGACATCTATATGTGGTCCACCTTGGCATTGGTCGTAGCCCAACTAATTGCGGTACTT
>JBHAFO010000085.1:0-2888 GCA_041856145.1 Alloprevotella sp. | reverse complement strand
TATCAGTGCAAATTATATAATTATCAGTGATAACTAAAGTTTTCTTGCGCCTCCAGACGAAAATGTAAGCGCATGCCGTCGAAAATGTTCGCTTACAGCAAACCTTTTCTCACCACGGCATAGCGCCTGCACATCTGCCATTTGACTCTGCTCGCTGGGCTAAGTGAAAAGGGGGCGCAGCGAGAAAAGAATCTTGGTAGAGGCAGAGAATTTGCCTTACTATGAAGATATTACAGCTCGAACTTTTCGGAATGTTGCATCAAGTTGATAGTCCTTCTCTTTCTTGATGAAGGAGAAAATCTATCCGTATAAAGAAAAATGGACTGGCTGTGGACTTTTTACTATGGCATTATAAGTTTTTCCTATCCAAATCCTATACTTCTTAATCAGAATAGTTACGAAAAAATAGCTACCTTTGCAACGATGTAAGGTGCGCCACGTTGGCGTGCTTTTGCAGAAGATGTAAAGACCTGTGGTCTTACTGTGTCAGCACCACAGCTTCAAGGTGTTGCTTATTTACCTCCAACATTAAAACGAACAATACATAATCTCTCTCGATATGGCAAAAGTAACGAAAGAAGCCGCCCTGCAATACCACGCACAGGGCAAACCTGGAAAAATTGAAGTGGTTCCAACAAAGCCCTACCGCACAGCAGCCGATTTGTCGTTGGCTTACTCGCCTGGTGTGGCATTCCCCTGCGAAGAAATTGAGAAGAACGCACAAGACGCCTATAAATATACGAACAAGGGCAACCTTGTAGCCGTAATTTCTAACGGTACTGCGGTGCTTGGACTTGGCGACATCGGTGCTTTGGCAGGTAAGCCTGTGATGGAAGGTAAGAGTTTGCTCTTCAAAATCTATGGTGGCATCGACTCTTTCGATATCGAGGTGAACGAGAAAGACCCCGAGAAATTTATCGAGGCGGTAAAAGCCATTGCTCCTACCTTTGGCGGTATTAACTTGGAGGACATCAAAGCCCCCGAGTGCTTCGAGATTGAACGCCGTTTGAAGGCTGAATTGGACATCCCCGTGATGCACGATGACCAACACGGTACAGCCATTATCTCTGCCGCAGGTTTGATCAACGCCCTTGAGGTGGCAGGTAAAAAGATTGAGGATGTACGCATCGTAGTGAGCGGTGCTGGTGCTGCGGCAATCTCTTGCACACGCCTTTACTGCGCCTTTGGTGCACGTAAGGAGAATATCATCATGTGCGACTCCCGTGGTCCTATCACTGTGGCACGTGAGAATTTGACAGAGGAGAAGCAAGAATTTGCCACCACCCGCACCGAGGTGACAACACTTGAGGAGGCGATGAAAGAAGCCGATGTGTTCATTGGTTTATCAAAGGCAGGACTGCTCTCAAAAGATATGGTGCGTTCAATGGCAAATACGCCCATCATCTTTGCCCTCGCCAATCCAGTGCCAGAGATTACGTACGAAGATGCGTTGGAGGCACGTCCCGATGTGCTGATGAGCACAGGTCGCACGGACTATCCTAACCAAATCAATAACGTTATTGGTTTCCCCTACATTTTCCGTGGTGCGCTCGACGTCGCAGCGACTGCCATCAACGAGGAAATGAAGATGGCAGCGGCTCGTGCGATTGCTGATCTCGCTCGTCGCCCAGTGCCAGATATTGTGAACCGCACTTACAATGTGCGCAACTTCACCTTTGGACCTGAATACTTCATTCCTAAACCCATCGATCCACGCCTGATCACAGAAGTGTCTATGGCTGTGGCAAAAGCAGCCATCGAAAGTGGTGTGGCACGCAAGCCTATCGAAGATTGGAAGGCTTATCGCCAACAGTTGCGTGAGATGATGGGACAAGAATCGAAGTTCACCCAAAACCTTTACGACACCGCCCGACTTAATCCCAAGCGTGTGGTCTTTGCCGAGGGTACGCATGCCAATGTGTTACAAGCCGCAGTGCGTGCGAAGGAAGAGGGTTTCTGCGAGCCGATCCTCTTGGGTAACACCGACCGTATCCGTCAGATGGCGCGTGAAATGCGCTTGAACATGACAGGCGTAGAAGTCATCGACCTGCGTCAAGACGAGCACGGCGACACCCGCAACCGCTATGCCCGCATCCTTGCTGAGGAAAAACAACGCGAGGGCTACACCTACCAAGAAGCTGTGGACAAGATGTACGAGCGCAACTACTTCGGTATGATGATGGTGAAGACGGGCGATGCCGATGCGATGGTAACGGGTATGTACACCAAGTATAGTAACACGATCAAGGTGGCTCGTGAAGTGATTGGTATTCGTGCGCCTTACAAGCACTTTGGTACGATGCACATTATCAACTCTAAGCGTGGCACGCTCTTCTTGAGTGATACGCTCATCAACCGCAACCCTTCAGAGGAAGCCCTCTACGACATCGCTCGCCTCACGGCACAGGGCGTGAGCTTCTTCAACCGTACACCAGTGATTGCGATGGCAAGTTATTCCAACTTTGGAACGGACAAGGAAGGCTCTGCCGCACGCATGCACAGCGTGGTGGCGCGGATGCAAGAGGAATTCCCCAACTTGGCAATCGACGGTGAGATGCAGCTCAACTTTGCGCTCAATCGCGAACTCCGCGATGAGAAATACCCATTCACCCGCTTGAAAGGGCAAAACGTGAACACCATTATCTTCCCCAACTTGAACAGTGCGAATGCCTCGTACAAGTTTATCAAGGAGTTGGCAGAAGGTGTGGAAGTGATTGGTCCATTGCAGATCGGCTTGCAGAAGCCAATCCACTTCACCGACTTTGAAAGCTCAATCGATGACATCGTTAATATCACCGCCATCGCTGTGATTGATGCGATTGTTTCGGAGAAGCGATAAGAGATAAAATTTCCCCCTCTCGTCCTCCTCAGGAGGGAAGCCTCTATCT